>JALZEG010000063.1 GCA_030862185.1 Actinomycetota bacterium | reverse complement strand
AACGCCACCGCGCCGGGGTCGGCCCCGTGCTGGTGCTTGACGAGCTGCGCTCCGGTCCGTTCGGCCCACACTCCGAGCTGCTCGTCGGCCGCTGCGCGAAACGTGTCGGCCGCCGCGAGTGAGACCGATCGTCCCCGCTGGGACAGGTCCCGCGAGAGCTTCCCGATCGTCGTCGTCTTTCCGGTGCCGTTGACGCCGACGACGATCCAGACGGTTGGCTGCCCACCCGCCCCCTCGTCGGCCAGCGCCAGCCCGCGGTCGCGGCCCGCGTCGAACAGCGCGACGAGCTCGTCGGCCAGCAGGGCCTTCACCTCGTCGGGCTGAGTGACCTTGCGCTCGCGGGCACGCTCCTCGAGCGCCTTGGTGATCCGCGTAGCGGACTCGACCCCGACGTCGGCCTGGATGAGCGCGGCCTCGACGTCGTCCCACGTCTCCTCGTCCGGCGCGCGTCCGAACGCGTCGGCGAGGCGGTCGCTGAAGAACTTGCGGCTCTTGGCGAGGCGGTCGCGCAGAGTGGGCCGCGGCGCCTCGATGGGCAGAGGTTCCTCGGGGACGATCTCGACCGGTGGAACCACGGTGGGCACCGGCCGTTCCTCGACGGCGACGCCGCCGCGCGGCTCCTCGCGTTCGTCACGGTCCGGTTCGCGCGGCCCCCGGCGCGCGACGAGCACCGCCCCGCCGACGACGGCGAGCAGCGCGAGCGCGATCAGTAGCTCCGGAACGATCCCCTCGGGCATGGCGAAAAGGCTAAACGCATCCCGAGCAGGCTCGCGGCGTCGCTCCCAGGACAGCTGGATTCCGTCGACGGAAGGGCCGAAGAAGGGGGCCGGCCGGGCTCCGACGGCGTCGGCCCGGCTGACAGCGAGGGATCATCAGTGCTTAGCGCCAGCGTGCTTGACGCCGTCGGTGTGCCACTTCTCGCTCGAGACGTCTCCATCGGCGTCCTTCGACACGATGCAATAGTCCGAGTGTCCCTTGTGCGAGCTTCCCGGTTCGAGCGTCACCGAGGCGGACTCGCCGGGGCCCAGCTCCGAGCCCACGAGAGCTTCGGCACGACCCTGATTCGTATCTACGATGGATGTTTCACCTCCTCTCTATCTCTCTCCTCGCCGCGACACGAACAACGCGCGTCAAGCGCGTACGCTGACTAGATCGCAGCGCGTCCGAAGATCTCGAAAAAGAAGATTGTCCTTCGCGTCCTGCTGTCGGTCCTGATCGTCGTGTTCGCGTGCGCGCTGGTGCTCGGCGTCGAGATCTGGCTCGCGCTGCGGCGCGACTACCTGCCGACGGACGACGCGCTCGACCTCGACGGCGTGTTCGGCGCGCCGGACGCCCAGCCGCTGCGCCTCGTCGTGCTCGGCGATTCCACGGCGGCCGGCATCGGTGTGGACGACGCCTCGGATGCCTACCCCGCGCTGCTCGCGCGCCAGTTGGCCGCCGCGACGAACGGCGGCGTCGAGCTCACTGCGCTGGGCATCGCGGGAGCGCGCGTCGGAGACGTCGCGTCCGACCAGGCCCCCGGGGCCGCGGCCCTGGACCCCGACGTCGTCTTCGTCGGGATAGGCGCGAACGACGTTACCCACCTCACCTCGCTGAACGACGTCCGCACGGAGATGGAGGAGGTCCTGCGCGTCCTTGGCGACACCGGAGCGGTGGTCGTCGTCGCAGGTCCTCCCGACATGCGCGTCCCCGTATGGCATCAGCCCCTCCGGCAGCTCGCGTACCTCCGGGGGAAGCAGGTGGCAGGGGCCATAGAAGGCGTCGCCCGCGAGCAGGGCGTCGCCGTGGTCGAGCTCGCCGACGAGACGGGTCCGTTCTTCGCGGCCGACCCGGAAGGGCATTTCAGCGAGGACGGGTTCCATCCCGGCCCCCTGGGCTACCGGCGCTGGGCCGACGCGATCTTCCCGGTGATGATAGAGGCCGTGACGGAAGCCGGGCGCCTAGCCGAATAGCCGCTACGCGAGCGCGACGTCCTCCATGCGCTGCGCCACGACGTGCGACACGCCGTCCTTCGCCATCGACACTCCGTACAGGACGTCGGCAGCCTCCATCGTCCGCTTCTGGTGCGTGACGATCAGGATTTGCGCGCGCTTCTCGAGCTCGTCGACCAGGCCCAGGAACCTCTGAAGGTTCACGTCGTCGAGCGCCGCCTCGACCTCGTCGAGGAGGTAGAACGGCGACGGCCGCGACCGGAAGATCGCGAATAGGAACGCGAGCGCGACCAGCGACCGCTCGCCACCCGACAGCAGCGACAGCTTGCGGACGTTCTTGCCCGGGGGCCGCGCCTCGATCTCGATGCCGCTCGTCAGCAAGTCGTCGGGGTTCGTGAGCCGGAGCTCGCCCGACCCGCCAGGGAACAGCCGCTGGACGACGGTTTCGAACTCGCGCGCGACGTCGGCGAAGGCCCCCCCGAAGACCTCGACGATCGTCTCATCGACCTCGGTCACGATCGACATCAGGTCGCGCTTCGACGCACGCAAGTCGGCCATCTGCGACTCGAGGAACGACTCGCGCTCCGCGAGCTCCGCGTACTCCTCCGCGGCCCGCGGGTTCACCGTCCCGAGACGCTTCATCTGCCGGTCGAGGTCCTCGACCCGCTCCCGCGCCTCGGCCTCCTCCTCCGGTTCGAGCCGTCCCAGGGCCCGCAGGTCCTCCGGCGCGAGCCCCCACTCCTCCAACGCCCTCTCGGAGACCGCGGCGGCACGCGCCCGCGTCTCCGCGCGCCGCACCTCCGCGACGTTGCGCCGGCGCGCGACTTCCTCGAGGCTCTGGCCGAGCTCGCGCTCGCGCGCCCGCAGCGCCTCGAGCTGCGTCT
>JALZEG010000060.1 GCA_030862185.1 Actinomycetota bacterium | reverse complement strand
CGACCGTGAGACCACTGAAGGCGACCGTCCGTCCCGCGGTGCGCACCGACGCCTTCACGGCTTCGTGCGGGTCGAGGCCGCGGCGCAGCTCCTCTCGGTAGCGCGAGACGACGAAGAGGCTGTAGTCGATCGCGAGCCCGAGCCCCATCGAGGTCGTGAGGTTCAACGCGAAGATCGAGACCTGCGTCATGGACGACAGGATCGTGAGGATGAGGAACGTCCCGACGATCGCGAGCCCGCCTACGAGCAACGGGAGACCGCCCGCCACGACGCTGCCGAAGACGACGACCAGCAGCACCATCGTGACCGGCAGCGCGATTGTCTCGGCGCGAACGAGGTCCTCCTCGATCGTCGTCGACATCTGCCGGTAGACCTCGGCGAACCCGCCGACGCTCACGTCGATCGCGCCGCCGTCGCGCGTGAAGCGCGGCGACAGCTCCTCCATGCGCTCCTTGACGGCGTCGTCGTCGCCCTCGATCACGCCGACGAGCAGGGCCTGGCTCCCGTCCTTACTCTTGAGCGGGGGGGCCTGCAGCGACCAGTAGGAGCCGGCCTGCTCGACGCCCTCCTGCCCGGCGAGCTCCTCGGTCAGCGCGAGCCCGGCCTCGGCGACCTCTGGGTCGTCGACGGAGGCTGCGCCCGCGTCCACGAGGAGGACGACGTTCGGCGTCTGTGTGTCGAACTCGCGGCGCAGGACCTCCTCGGCCTCGGTGGACTCGGCGTCGGGATCCTCGAACCCTCCGGACGAGAGCTTGTCGGCGACGCCTCCGCCCACGGCGCCGGCGAGTACGAAGAACAAGGCGGTCGCGACGACGATCCACTTCCGCCGGTCGACGACGAAGTCGGCAAGGCGATCGAACACCGGGGCTCCTCTCCTCGTGTTGAACACCGATAACCTAACGTCGATAGGTTATCGGTGTAAAGAGGATCAGGCGCGAACGGTGTCCAGGGTCTGCTCGAGCTGCTTCAGGTGGGCGATGTCGTGGCCGGCCACGACCTTGAGCGACAGGTCGAACGTCTCCGGCCCCCGCTCCGAGTGGATCCCGACCTTGTCCCACTCGGTCGACGGGGTCTCTTCGGCGAGCCACACGTTCACGCGCCTCAGGGCCGAGAAGGCCGCCAGCATCTCCGGGAACGACGGGTGGTCGAGACCGATCCAGAGGTCCTGCTGGTAGCCCGGGAACTTGGCCCCCGACTGCGCGAGCGTCATCCTCCAGCGGAACGAGTAGACGATCTCGGCGTCGAGCAGGTGGGCCAGCACCTGCTCCGCCGACCACTCGCCCGGCTCGGGCTCCTTCTGCAAGACCGCGAGGTCGAGCTCCGCGCACAGGTCTTCGACCTTCTCGGGCGTCGACGCGAGGACGTCGAGCGCGTCCCGATCGCCGAGGAGGTCGAGCAGTGCCTGCTGGTATCCCTGCGGGTCCTCGACCGGGTCGGGCTCGACGATGCGTTCCTCCATGGCGGCCTCCTATCAGCGGCGGAAGTTCTCGAAGTAGCGGGAGGGCGTGGGGCCCCGCTGGCCCTGGTACTTCGACCCGACCTTGCTCGTGCCGTAGGGGTGGTCGGCAGCCGATGTCAGCTGGAAGAAGCTGATCTGCCCGATCTTCATGCCGGGATAGATCGTGATCGGAAGGTTCGCGACGTTGCTGAGCTCGAGCGTGAGGTGGCCCTCGAAGCCGGGATCCACGTAGCCGGCGGTGGAGTGGATCAGGAGACCGAGGCGGCCGAGAGAGCTCTTGCCCTCGAGGCGCGCCACGAGGTCGTCGGGGAGCTTCACGTACTCCGCGGTCGAGCCGAGGACGAACTCGCCGGGATGCAGGATGAAGGCCTCCGCCGCCGGCACCTCGACGAGCTCGGTGAGGTTCTCCATCGGTTGCTTCACGTCGATGTAGGGGTGGCGGTGGTTGTGGAAGGTCCGGAAGTAGCGGTCTACGTGGAGGTCGACCGACGAGGGCTGGACGTCGATCTCGTCGAACGGGTCGATCCCGACGCGGCCGTCGCCGATCGCCTTGCGGATGTCTCGGTCGGACAGGATCACGGCCTCTCCCGGGTCTAGCCGGTCGTGTGGCGCGGAGTCTACCGGCCGGGTTCGTTCTGGATCGTCGACGCGATCAGAGCGCGAGCCTCGGCCTCGTCCTCCCTGTGGACCATGACGCGGTGGGGGAAGAGCCCCGTCGTCGCGAGGTGGCCGAAGTAGCCCCCGGCGCCGCTCGACCAGAGGGCCGCGGGTATGTCGGAGTCGACGAGCGCTCCCCGCACGAGCGCCGCCTCTATCTCGCTGCCCTGGAAGACCTCGACGGGATCGGTCCCGACCCACGACGTGAGGGCCTCGTAGTCGCGGCTCGGCGCCGCGTCCGGCTGCTCCTCCGGGAGATCGTCGACGAGGTCGACGCCGCAGTCGGAGCAGACGCGGAAGCCGGCGCGGTACTCGGAGCTGCAGCGCGGGCAGTACCGATAGCGCTCGCCGGTCCCGAATGCGTCCACGGCGCCGATCGTAAGGCGCCCCTGGAACCGCCGGCTCCGCAGGCGTAACGTCCACCCCAGAGGAGCCGCCGGGCGGAAGGAGAGGGCCGATGACGAAAGTGTCGATCGCAGCGACGTTGCTCGCCGCGGGGCTGTTGGCTCCGCCGGCGGCCGCGCAGGAGACGGTGGCCGCCGACGTCGCGCCGACGGCCACGCTCGTCGGAGAGGGCGAGGCGGTCGACGTCCAGGTCACGGTCACTTGCCCGAAGAAGCACGACGTGCTCGAGGCATTCGTCTACGTGACGCAGGACGGCTACACGAGCCAGTTCGCCGGGATCGGCATCCGCAAGTGCAAGGGAAAGCCGGTCGCTTACAACGTGACGGTGAAGCCGCAGGAGCAGCCGTTCCACCGCGGGGAGGCATCCGCGTCGAGCTACGTCCTCGTCTACACCGAGGACCGCAGCGACACGATCTCCGGCGGGGAGTTCCAGCCGTTGACGATCCTCTAGAGACGGGGGCGCGGCCCTATAATCCGTGACCGCCGCGGGTGTAGCTCAATGGTAGAGCTCTAGCTTCCCAAGCTAGTGACGAGGGTTCGATTCCCTTCACCCGCTCCAACGACTCGCCGAGCGCCGGACGTGCCACTGACGCGGGTGCAGGGCCGGTCCGACGAGCGGAGAGGTCTCCTTCAAAAGCTTGCTCGGCTTGCTGGGAGGTCGCGATGGGACGGACGCTCAAGAGCCTGCTTGCCGTTACGGCGGTCCTGGGTCTGCTGACCGCCACGCTGCCGGGCACGACCCACGCGGAGAAGCGCAAGCCGAAGAGTTCACCGCCTCGGGGACGGTCGCGGGCGTGGGAGTCGTGACCCACGAGAACTTCGTCGTGCAGTGCCCCGAGATCCCGGCCACGCAAGGCGTCGACGCGTACGTCGTCGAGGTCCCGCCGGAGTTCGGCGCGAAGCCGTCGCAGGTCAGGGTCGAGGCGACGTCGGTCACGGCCGAGCCGACGATCGAGCTGAGCTTCTACGGCTACGGCTGCGACCAGGGAGAGCTGTACGTCGGTGCGCCCACCACCGTCCCGTCCGGGACCAGGTTCATCGTCGTCCAGGACCTCCAGGGCGTGAACGTCGCCTTCGAGGCGACGCTGACGCAGCGCTAGCCGCGAGAAGGCCCGGCCGAAGCCGGACCCTCTTTCCCTCGTTTACTCCCCGCAGGTGAAGAACTCGGGCAAGACCGCGTTGCATATGGCGATGACCGACCCGACGGGATCTTCCAAGTCGATCGGCGGGGCGCATCCGATAGGCCGGGGTGCACACGGTTCCACGGTGGGAAGCGGCTCGACCGTGGGCGTCGGGGGAAGCGTAGGCAACGGGCTCGGGTCGAGGTCGTCGGCGTGGAGCTTCACCGCGCAGTCGGGCCGCGCACTTGGAGAGCCGACGCCGACCAGGCAGATCTCGTTGCCGCCACCGCCTCCTGACGGAATCGGCACTCCCACCTCTCGGGTAGAGCCGTCCGCCACCACTCGAACCGTTACGTGGCCGTCCGTACCGGAGCCTCCGGTGATCACCACCGACGCGCCGCCGTATTCGAAGTACACCCACGGGATGCCGGGAAGACCCGGGACCTCGTAGCACACCGCGACACTGTTGATCGCGGGGATCCGCACCTGCTGACCCCCGGCTTCGAGGGTGAAGCCCCCCGTCCCCACGGGGACCGGGAGACAGGTCTCGGCGCTGGCCGATCCCGGGACTGCCACGACCGCCGCGACCGCCACGACCGCGAGTGCGTGCACGAGCAAACGCTTCATTGCGACCTCCCACCTTGTTGCCCGCCAAGACGACCCGTCAGCATTCGCCCCGCGCGCTGGGGCCTCCTTCCGCGATCAGCTTCTCGTCAGTTGCAGGTCATCTGCCCGCCGCTGATCCAGAGACAGGGGTCGGCAAGGATCTCGAGGATCGTCGCGCGCAGCTCGGCGATCGTGGCCTGGACGGAGTCGTACGGCTCCTGCAGGATCGACCCCCCGTACGGGACGCACGTGGAGCGGTGGCAGAAGGGATCCGGCGTCGGTGTCGGTGGGAGCGGGGGCACCGTCGGCGTCGGGGGCGGCGAGGGGATGTCGTCGACCGACACCTTCACAAGACAGTCGGGACGGGCGATCTCGCCCACGCTCGCGAGACACGTCTCGGAACCGCCGCCGACGCCGGGGATCGGGACCCGGATCTCGTTCGGACTGCCGTCGAGCGTGTATCGCACCGCTACGTAGCCCTCCGTGCTGGAGCCGGCGCCGAGCACTATCGAGACGGTCCCGCCGGCGGTGTCCACCCGCGGCAGCCCCGGAAGTCCGCCCGGCTCCACGCAGGCCGCGACGCCCGACGTCGCCGGAACCCGTATCTCCTGGCCTCCGGCCTCGATCGTCGCCCCCGTGGTGCCCGGCAGCGTGACGCAATTCTCTGCCCTCGCCGGTCCCCCGTATCCGAACGCCGCCGCCACGACCGCCCCGGCCACGCCGACCTGAATCAACCTGCGAACGCGCATGAACTCCGCCACCTCCATTGGTTGGCCGCCCAGAACCCGTCAGGCTTCGACGGACTCGCTTGACCTCCTTCCGGCCTAGCGGGCTTCGCGCGCGGCCAGTAGGCGCGGCCCCGCGTCGCAGATGTCGAGCAGGACACACTCCGTGCAGCGCGGCCGCCGCGCGACGCAGATCGTGCGGCCGTGGGCGATCAGCTGCATGTGCAGCTCGTAGCGGAGCTCCGGCGGGATCGCGTCCTTCAGCAGCGCGTGGGCCTTGCCGGCCGACGCGGCGTCCGGGATCCAGCCGAGCCTCCTCGTCACTCGGTGCACGTGCGTGTCGATCGGGAACGCGTCGCGGCCCATCGAGAACACCAGGACGCATGCCGCGGTCTTCGGGCCGACGCCCGGCAGCGAGCACAGGTACTCCTCGACCTCGTCGTCGTCCAGGTTTGCGAGCCGCGCGAGCGACATCTCCTTCTCGCGCCGTTCGATCTCGCGCAGGATCGCCTTGATGCGCGGCGCCTTCTGGTCGGCGAGGCCGCCGGACCGGATCGCGTTCGCGACCTGTCGGGTGGGAGCGCGCACGACCTCCTCCCAGCGCGCGAACCGCTCCTTCAGCGAGGCGAATGCACGGGCGGTGTTGGCGTCCGAGGTGTGCTGGCTCAGCACCGTCGCGACGAGCTCGTCGAGCGGGTCGAGGCGCGGCTTCGGCGTTAACGGCCCTTGTTGCTTTCGGAGTCGCCGGTGGACCGCGCGTATCCGACGGAGATCCAGCTACGGCACCCGAGCGATCGAGGCGAACTTCGTGTACTGGTTCATGAACGCGAGCCTGACCATTCCGGTCGGGCCGTTGCGGTGCTTCGCGACGATGAGCTCTGCCTCGCCGCGCGCCTCGGAGTTCGGGTCGTAGACCTCGTCGCGGTACAGGAACATCACGATGTCGGCGTCCTGCTCGATCGCACCGGACTCGCGCAGGTCGCCGAGCATCGGCCGCTTGTCGCTCCTCGAGTCCACCATGCGGTTCAGCTGCGACGCGCACACCACCGGGACCTGGAGCTCCTTGGCGAGGATCTTCAACGAGCGGGAGATCTCCGAGACCTCCTGCTGACGGTTCTCGGACCGCCGCGGCCCCTGCATCAGCTGGAGGTAGTCGATGATGATCATCCCGAGGCCGTGGCGCGCCTTGAGACGCCGGCACTTCGCGCGCATCTCCATCAGCGTGATGTTCGCGGAGTCGTCGATGAAGATCGGCGCCTCGGCGAGACGGCCGAGCGCGGCCGACAGCCGCGTCCAGTCCTGCTCCTGCAGCGTCCCCTTGCGGATGCGCTGCGAGTCCACCTTGCCCTCGGACGCGAGGAAACGCTGGACCATCTCCTGTCGCCCCATCTCGAGGCTGAAGATCACGACGGGCTGGCCCTGGCGCACGGCCGCGTTGAGCGCGAAGTCGCCCATGAGCGCGGACTTACCCATCGAGGGCCGGGCGGCGACGATGATGAGGTTCGACGCCTGGAACCCGGTCGTCCAGTCGTCGAGGTCGGGGAACCCGGACGCGATCCCCGTGACGCTCTCGCCCCGCTCGCAGAGGGCCTCGATGTTCTCCATGCCCTCGATCAGCAGGTCGCGGATCGGGTGGATCGTCTCCCGCAGCCGGCGGTCGGCGACCTTGTAGATGACCTCCTCGGCCTGGTCGGTCGCGGCCGCGACATCCTCCGGCATCCCGAAGCCGATCTCCTGGACCTCGACCCCGGCGGAGATCAGTCGCCGGAGCTGGGCGTGCTCCTCGACGATCCGGGCGTAGTAGGCGGCGGAAGAGGCGGTCGGGTACGCCTCGAGGAGACCGTGGATGTAGGGCTTGCCGCCGATCTGCTCGAGCGAGCCCCGCCGCTTGAGCTCGTCGGCGACGGTGATGGCGTCGGCGGCCTCGCCGCGGGCGTAGAGGTCGAGGACCGTCTGGTAGATCTCGCCATGGGCGGGCTTGTAGAAGTCGTCGGGCTTGAGCGTCTCGACGACGTTGGCGATCGCTTCCTTGGACTCGAGCATGGCGCCGAGGACCGACTGCTCGGCGTCGATGTTGTGCGGCGGTATCCGGTTGAGCCGGGGCCGCTCGAGTGTCGTTATTCCGTTGCCCGGTGCACGCTGCGCCACGAACCCCTCCTGGAAAGCCCGCTCGAGGTCCTGCCCGCCCTACTGGGACGAACAGGTGTTCGATTATCCGCTAGAGGCGGCGGGGTTTCGCGGATTGGGGCTGAGGAAGGAAGCCGGCGCCCCGCGAGGACCCGGAGGAACGCTAGCGGGGGCCCCCTGTGGAACGTAAGTGGACTGTGGAAGCGGTGGGAAACCCGGCCCGCGCAGACGGCGCCGGACCGGGGGCCGGGACAACCTGTGGAGACGCGAAAGAAACGGGGCCGCTACTCCTCGCCCTCGTACGCGATGACCTCTACCGTCACCAGGGCCGTCACCTGCTCGTGCAGCTTCACCTCGACCTGGTGCGTGCCCAGGCTCCGGATCGGGTCCTCCAGCAGCACGTGGCGCCGGTCGACCGCCTCCTCGAGCTGGTCTGCGATCGCACGCGCGACGTCGGAGCTCGTCACCGACCCGAAGAGCCGGCCTCCCTCGCCCGCGCGGGCCGAGATGTAGACGGGCGCTCCGCCCAGGTGCGCGACCTTCTTCGCGGCCTCCTCGCGGGCGCGCTCCTCGCGCTCCGCTCGGGCCCTCTGCATCAGCTCCGCCTGCTTGAGCGACCCCTTCGTCGCCATCATCGCCAGGCCCTTCGGCACGAGGAAGTTCCGCGCGTAGCCGTCCGCGACGACCACGACGTCGCCCTTCTTGCCGAGCTTCTCTACGTCGTCACTCAGGATGACCTTCACGTCACGCGCCCCCTTTGGTATCTACGTCCGGCCGAGGCCGCCCGTCATCGGCTCGAGTACGGAAGCAGGGCCATCTCGCGCGCGTTCTTCACGGCGGTCGCGACGAGCCTCTGGTGCTGCGAGCAGTTGCCGGTCACGCGGCGGGCGCGGATCTTGCCGCGGTCGCTCATGAACTTGCGCAGCAGCGCGATGTCCTTGTAGTCGACGTACGTCGTCTTGTCCGCGCAGAACTGGCAGTACTTCTTCTTGCCGCGCCGTATCTGCGGGCCGCGGGACCGCTTGCCGTCCCTGTCCCTGTCCCTGTCACGCGCCACTCCTAGAACCCTCCTTCGTCGGGGGCGGAGCCGCCGACCGAAGCCGGCGGACCCCAACTGTCACCTGGCGCGGGGCGGGAGCCCGCTGCGGGCTGCGCACGATCCGGCGACCCCCCGCCGAACCCTCCGCCCGAGCGCTGCGACTTCTCCGGCCGCGCCGTCGCCCACCTCAGCGACGGGCCGACCTCGTCGACCTGGACCTCGACCGTCGAGCGCTTGTTGCCTTCCTGGTCCTCCCACGACCTCTGCTGGAGCCGGCCGACGACGACGACGCGGGCCCCCTTCTGCAGGGACTCGGCAACGTTCTCGGCCATGTCACGCCAGCAGGAGCAACGGAAGAAACCCTCGAGCTTGTCCTCCCAGCCCCCGTCCTTGGGCACGCGCCGGTTCACCGCGACCGTGAAGTTCGCGACCGGGAGGCCCGAAGGCGTGAAGCGGAGCTCGGGGTCGTCCGTGATGTTGCCGACGAGGGTTACGCAGTTGTCGGATGCCATGTCGAAATCTCCTTTGTCGTTTCCGTCAGACCTTCTCGGGCCGGACGATCTTTCCGCGGATGAACTCGTCGGAGATCTGCAGGGTGCGCTTCAGGTTCTCGACTAGCTCCTCGTCGGCGCGGAAGCTCGCTACGAAGTAGTAACCCTCGTTCTGGTGGTTGATCTCGTAAGCGAAGCGGCGCGTGCCCCACCGGTCGACCTTGGCGAGCTCACCGCCGTTGTCGGTGATGATCCCGGTGAACCGGTCGACGGCCTTCTGGATCTCGCCCTCCTCCAGGGCAGAGTCCACGATGACCATCGCTTCGTAGTCGCGCATATGTCCTCCTATGGGCTCGAGCAGGTCCGGGACCGGCTCCGAGGCTCCTCCGCGGCGATGACGCGACGGGTGGAGCAGGGGGTTGTGGGCGGCCGGAAGACCACCTCCGTCGCCTGGATGCTAGCACCTCCCTTCGAACCTCGGCCTGGATCTCCTTACGTAGCCGGGACGCTATCGGGAGGGTGAGACAAGATCGGCTCGGGGGGACGGGGCGCGGCGCGGGCGCGCAGGAAGACCGCGAACAGCACCAGCAGGAGCACGGCCCGGCCCCACACGCCGCCGAACATCGCCTTCTTCGCCGCGGTGAAGTCGCGGCCTTGCGAGAGGTCGTAGAACCACTGGAAGACCCCGTAGTACGTGGCGGCGTCGACGGCCGTGTAGAGCACCCACCACAGGACGTTGACGCCGAGGAGCGCGAAGAACGGGAGGATCCACAGCGCGTACTGCGGCGAGTGGACCTTGTTCCACAGCAGGAATGCCGCGAGCAGCGCACCGCATACCTGGAGGAACGGGTACTCGCCGTCCCGCCGGGCCCGCCACCACCCGTGGCACAGCGCGCCGACGAAGAAGATCGCGGTGAGCGCCGCGGTCGCGAAGTTGAGCCGGTCCGGCGTCAGCGCGCCGTACTCGCCGAGCCAAGTGTCCGACGGGAACCACAGCTGCCACATGTTGTCGAAGTTCGGCCCCCGCCTCCGGTGGAACTCGTACGTCGCGAGCCACCCCTCGCGGCCCCCGAGGAAGAACGGCAGGTTGACGAGCGCGAACGTCGCCACCCCTGCGAACGCCGCTCCGAACGCCGCGCGAGCGCCGCGCCGGCGGAGCTCGTCGAAGAACAGCGGCGCGAGGAAGAACGCGGGGTGCATCTTGAAGGCCGCGCCGATCCCGAACCACACCGCGGCCGCGACCGGTCGGCGCGTGTACCAGCTCCACAACCCCGCGACCGCGGCCCCCACCACGAGCAGGTCCCAGTTGTGGAACGCGTACAGCACGACCGCGGGGGCCGCGGCCCACAGCAGCGCGCGCCAACCCGTCATCCGCGCGAGCAGGTACGCGGTCGCGAGGGCCGCGGGGGCCATGGCGAGCGCGGAGACGACGAAGAACTGGTTGACGTCGTGGACCGGGAGACCCGTCACCCACATGAAGAGGCCGGTGAGGACCGGGTACTCGATGGCGCCGTTCACCAGGCCGCCGCCCGCGTCGAGCTCGCCGTGCACGTACGGGAACACGTTGTCGGCGACGCCGCGCAACCCGTACAGCGGCGGCAGGTCGCTGTAGCAGAGGCGTTCGTAGAGCTGCCGCCCGTCCGCGGGCTGGAGGCACTGCGCCTTGAAGAAGAACCCGGCGATCAGGGCGACGACGCAGACGAACATGACGACGGTGATCGCGCGGTGCAGCGCGTCGTCGCGTGACGCGCGTGTCGGTTCGTCCGCCGCCGGCCCGGCTCCCGCTATCGCCCGCTCCTCCGGTCGGCGTAGGCGTAGCGCCGCCGTTCGGGCGCGGCCTGCCGCTCGCCACCCGGCTGCGGCGTCGGCTCCTCGCTCGGCGGGATGATCGTCGGGCCGGGCCCCGGCGTGGGCGGTGGTGGCGGCGGTGTCGGCGGAGGCGGAGTGACCTCGATGTCGGTCTCTGTCGGCTGCGGGGCAGGCGTCGCCTCGTTGGTCGGAGCGACGGTTGCCGGGGCCGGAGGCGCGGTGTTGATCACCTTGTCGGGGAGGTCCTCAGGGATCGGGAAGTCGACGACCTCCATCTCGGCGGTCGCCTGTAACATGTACGCGTTCCACATCTGCGCCGGGAACGAGCCGCCCGTCACCTCGATCCCCTTGACCGGGCGGCACTCGACGGGGTCGGAGCAGTAGCTCATGAGGGGGACGACGCCGTCGGGGTCGCCCTTGACCTGTTCGAGCGGGTAGCCCATCCACACGACGGTCGTGAGCTGCGGCACGTACCCCGCGAACCACGCGTCCTTGTTGTCCTGCGTGGTCCCGGTCTTGCCGGCGGCGGGACGCGGCAGGCTCACCGCGCCGGCCGCCGTCCCCGACGTCACGACGCCCTCCAGCGCCTGCGTCAGGACGTGCGCCGAGTTCTCCTCGACGACGCGCTTGCGCTCTGGGTCGGCGTCGGTCTCGCAGTCGCGGTCCCTGTCCGGGACGTACTCGATGATGCAGTTGCCCTCCGAGTCCTCGATGTAGGTGACCGGAGTCACCTCCGGCAAGATGCCGCCGGCGTCGATCGCGGCGTAGGCGCGCGCCAGGTCGAGCGCGGTGACGTCGAACGAGCCGCCGAGCGAGAGGCTGCAGTCCGGCGCGATGTTGCGGCCCTCGTTGAACTCCATCTCCTCCATCAGGGCCGCGACCTTCTCGGGCCCGATCTCCGCGATGAGCTGCGCGTAGATGGTGTTGACGGAGTTCGCGGTCGCCTGCTTGAGGTCGAGGGTCCCGTACGAGCTGCCGCCGTAGTTGTCGACCTCCCACGGCGCCCCCTCGCTGTAGCACTCCGGGTTCGGGATCGTGACGGGGCTGCGGCCGGAGAACCTCGACGACGTCGAGATCCCCTCCTCGACCGCGGTCAGCAGCGTGAACGGCTTGAACGCCGATCCGGGCTGGCGCCCCACGTCGGTCGCGAAGTTGAAGCCGCGCGCCTTCTTGACGTCGCGGAAGTCGCGGCCCCCTACGAGCGCGCGGACCTGACCGCTCGGCGTCATCGACACGAGCGCCGCCTGCGGCTCTTCCGGCTCGGTCAGCGTCGCGGCGACCGCCTCCTCCGCGTAGCGCTGCATCTCGAGGTCGAGCGTCGTGTGGATCTTCAGGCCCCCGGTGTACAGCTGCGGTCCGAGCCTCGGGCTGAGGATGTCGCGGCGCAGCCACTCCATGAAGTACGCGGCGGTCTGCGTCTTCGGAGCGCCGCTCACCCGCTTGATGGCCTTCACCTTTCCGCGCGACGCGCGCGCGGCCTCACGTGAGGTGATGTATCCCTCGTCCACCATCGCCTGGAGCACCCGGTCACGTCCATTGCGCGCTCCGATGGGGTTCGTCGTCGGATCGAGCGACTCGGGCGACGGGATGATCGCCGCGAGGTACGCCGCCTCGCGCAGCGACAGCTCGTCCGCGGGCTTGTCGAAGTACGAGCGGGCGGCCGCCTCGATCCCGTAGGCACCGCGCCCGAGGTAGATGGTGTTGAGGTAGAAGCCGAGGATCTCGTCCTTCGAGTACTGGCGTTCGAGCTTGATCGCGAGGACGGCCTCCTTGACCTTCCGGGTGATCGTCCGCTCGGGTGTGAGCACCGTGTTCTTCACGTACTGCTGCGTGATCGTCGAGCCGCCCTCGCGGATCTCGCCGCCGCTCAGGTTCTTCAACGCGGCGCGGACGATCCCGTCGATCGAGACCCCGTTGTGGTCGTAGAAGTCGCGGTCCTCAGACGAGATCACGGCCTCGCCGAGGAACGGCTTCTTCTCGAGCAGCTCCTCGGTGTCGACGAGGAAGCGCCGTTCCTCGTCGGTGAACGTGCCGATCACCCTGCCGTTGCGGTCGAAGACCTCCGCCGACGAGTTGAGGTACTCGACGTCCTTCGGGAGCGGGATCGACGCGAACGCATAGGTCAGGACGAGGATCCCGCCGCCGACGAGCACGGCGCCGACCGGGAGGAGCCACCCGTAGCGCAGCAGCCAGCGCTGTCCGCGGGTGCGCCCGGCGGCGGCCCGGCGCGCCGCGCGGCCCCCCTGCTTCCTTCTCATCGGGTCAGTCTAGTTATGCGCTCATGCCTACAGGAATCCGACACGCAGCCCCGCCACCGTGAGCCATCCCGCCGCGGCGGTCGTGGCCGCCGCGACCGCCAGCGTCGCCCACGCGGAGCGACGCGGGAGCGCGGGAGCGGGTCGCAGGTCGGCCTCGCTCACCGCGGCGACCGGAGGCTCGATGCCAGTCGCCGAGCGCCTCGCCGCGACCCCGGCGGCCACGCCCAGCAGGAGCGCGACGACCTGGAGCGCGATGGTCCCGCCGGAGTCGCCGAGGGCTCCGTCGTCGCCGACGATCCCCGGGAGGAGCCCGACCGCGACGGCGGCGGCTGCCAGGAGCCACGTCGCGAGGACGGCCTCGGGGACGAAGCCGCGCACGTCGGCCCGCGCCGAGCGCGCCCCGACGACGACCCCGATCGCCAGCGTCGCGGGGAGCATCGCCGCGACCAGCGACCACTCGAGCGAGCCGCCGCCGTCGACCGCGCGCTCGAACGCGTCGGCGGCCGCGGAGGCGACCATCCCGAACCCGGCGGTCAGCGGCACCGCGGACACGAGCAGCGCGCGCTCCATGCCCCCGCGCCCCGCGGTGTGCGGC
>JALZEG010000038.1 GCA_030862185.1 Actinomycetota bacterium | reverse complement strand
GCCGAGCCGCCCGCGCAGCGCGGCGTCGTCCAGCAGCCTCCCTATCGCGGACGCGAGCGCGCCTGCATCGCCCGGCGGCACGAGCAGCGCGGTCTCTTCCGTGAGACCCGCGACCTCCGGAAGCGCGCCGCCCGTGGTCGTAACGAGCGGGACGCCGCAGGACATCGCCTGGACCGCGGGGAACGAGAAGCCCTCGTACAGCGACGGGACGACCGCGACCTGGGCCCCCGCGTACAGCTCGACGAGCTCGAGGTCGTCGACGCGCCCGGTGAACCGGATCGCGTCCTCGACGCCGTATCTCCGCGCGGCGGCGCGGATGCCGGGCGAGTCGGCGCCCTTGCCGGCGAGCACGAGGTCCGCGTCGCGCTCGGTCCTCACCTTCGCGAGCGCCTCCACCAGGTGCACCACGCCCTTCATCGGAAGGTCCGCGCTCACCAGCGCGACGATCCGGCCCCCGATCTCGGGCACCTCCGGGAGCGGGCGGAACAGGTCGGGATCCACGCCGTTGTGCACGATCCCGACGCGGTGCGCGGGGACGCCGAAGGCCTCCGCGAGATCGCGCCGCGACGCCTCGGAGACCGTCAGGAGCCTCGGGAGTCGCCGGGCGACGCGCCCCTGCATCGTGGTGAAGCGGTACCAGCGCCTCAGCCGGCCACGTTCCCGGCGGCCGCGCGCGGCTTCCAGCGCGAGCGTGCGATCGACGGTGATCGGATGGTGGACCGTGGCGACCACCGGGACCTCACGGTTCAGCCGCAGCAGTCCGTAGCCCAGGCACTGGTTGTCGTGCACGACGTCGAAGTCGCGCGCCCGCGACCCGACGGCCCGGGCGGCGCGCAGGCTGAACGTCAACGGCTCGGGGAACGCGCCGCAGCACATCAGCCCGTACTCGAGCACGTCGATCGCGCCCGTGACCTCCGAGCGGCGCGGCCGCCGGAACGGGTCCTCGGGCCGGTAGAGGTCGAGGCTCGGCACCTCGACGAGGTCGACCCCGCCGGCGAGCTCCGGATAGGGCTGCCCGGAGAAGACCGTGACGCGGTGCCCCAGCTCCGTCAGCGCGCGGCTCAGGTAATGGATGTAGACACCCTGGCCCCCGACGTGCGGGTGGCCGCGGTAGGTGAGGAGGGCGACGCGAAGCCGCCGTGGGGAAGTCACGAGGCGGCCAAGCTTACGCAGTCTCCTCACGCCCCAGGAGCCCGTGCCACACCATCGACAGGCCGACCCCGACGAGGAAGATCCCGAACCCGAGCTTCAGCGTCTGCCCCGAGACCGCGAGCGCGACCTTGGCCCCCACGGCGGCGCCGGCCACTCCACCGGCCGCGAGCAGCGCGGCCCCGCGGAAGTCGACGTAGCCGTGGCGGCGGTGCGCGACGACGCCGGCCACGGCCGTCGGGACGACGACCAGCAGCGCGGTCCCCTCGGACGTGTGCTGCCCGTAGTCGAGCACGAGGGTCATGAACGGGACCATCAGCACACTTCCGCCCACGCCGAACAGGGCCGAGAAGGCCCCGACCGCGACGCCCGTCGCGAGGACCAGGAGCGTCACCCGGCGACCATCGTGATCCCGACCGCGACCAAGAAGAGCCCGAAGGCGGCCTCGAGAGAACGCTCTCCGACCGCCGCCATCGCGCGCGCTCCCAGCGGCGCGCCCGCGATCGCCCCCGCCGCGAGGAGACCGGCGGTGGCGAGCTCGACGTCGCCGGCGATTGCGAACACGACCGCGGCAACGGCTGCAATGGGGACGATTGCCGCGAGCGACGTCGCGTGCGCGCGGTGTTGTGAGAAGCCCACGAGCGCGACGAGCAGCGGGACCATCACGGTTCCGCCACCCACACCGAGAAGGCCGCTCGCGAACCCCGCGCCCGTCCCTATCGCGATCAGTCCAACCACCTTGACCGCATCTTCGCGCGCTCTCTACCGTGAGAAGCCACTCCGGACGTGACCAGAAAGGCGGCCGCATGGCCATCAAGCACGAGATCAAGGGGACCGTGAACCAGATGGCGGTCTGCCAGCTCGACCCCGGCCAGACGATGTACTGCGAGGCCGGGAAGTTCCTGTGGAAGACCGCGAACGTGGGGATCGAGACGCGCTTCACGACGCCCGACCAGGAAGAGCAGAACAAGAGCAAGGGCCTGCTGGGGAAGGCGCTGTCCACCGCCGTCGAGGTCGGCAAGCGCCAGCTCGCGGGCGAGTCGCTTGCGTTCCAGTACTTCACCCCCGCGGGCGGCTCCGGCCTCGTCTCGTTCGCCGGCACGCTGCCCGGCGAGATGAGGGAGATCGCGCTCGACGGCACGAAGACGTGGACCGCGGAGAAGGACGCGTTCGTGGCGGCCGAGAGCACGGTGAAGTTCGACATCCAGTGGGCCGGCTTCACGGCGGGGCGCCGCGGCGGCGAGGGCTTCGTGCTCGAGAAGTTCACCGGGACCGGCTCGCTGTTCATCGCGGGGGCCGGGAACTTCATCGACCTCAACCCGGCCGACTACGGCGGAAAGCTCCAGGTCGACACCGGCTGCGTGGTCGCCTTCGACGACGGGATCAGCTACGGCGTCGAGCACATCGGGAAGCTCAACGCGCAGGGCGTGAAGACGGCGATGTTCGGGGGCGAGAGCTTCTCGCTCGCGACCCTCGAGGGCAACGGCACCGTGATCCTCCAGTCGGTGTCTATGGTGGCGCTGGCGCGCACGCTCATGGGGGCCGCCGGCCAGGCCTCGACCGAGGGGACAGCCGGGTCGATCCGAGGCATCCTCGGGGGCGGCACGGACTAGAGGAACGACGGACGGACAGAGGAGGCACGTGGTGGGACTGATGGACAAGGTCAAGGCGCAGGCGCAGAACGCGGCGGCGCAGGCAAAGGCGGCGACGAAACAGGCGCAGGACAAGGTCGGAGACATGCAGCTGCGCAGAAAGGCCGATGACGCCGCGAAGAGGCTCGGCTACCTCGTCCACAAAGAGCGCACCGGCGGTCCCGCGGCCGGAGACGAGGCCGACACGCTGATCGCCGAGATCACGGAGCTGGAACGTCAGATCGCCGAGGACGAGGGCGCGGATGCGGCCCCCGCGGCGCCGCCGTCGTCGTCGGACGCGACCCCGGGCGACTTCAAGCTCTAGCGTTCGGCGCCCCCTTCGGCGCGCTACGACCAAGAATACGGATGGACGGCCCGTAGGCGGCGCGGCCAGGCTGGGGCGATGGAAATGCGCCGAAGCCCGGCACTGCGGGCAGACCACTCGCGTCTCCCCCTGGAGCTGAGCCGCGAGATCGTCTCGACCCTGGACCTCCAGGAGGTCTTCGCGCGCACGATCGACGCGTTCCGGGCGATCCTGCCGTTCCAGAGCGCGCTGATCCGCCTCCTCGAAGGCGACGTGCTGCTGACCGTCGCGTCCTCGGACAAGGGTGAGGACGTCCCCCAGGTCCGGACCTCCGCCGCCGAGGGCCTCGCCGGCGCGGTCGTCTCCTCGATCGAACCCGTGTACATCCCGAGTCTCACGGCGGCGCAGTCGGACGACCCGTCGGTGCGCGCGCTGGCGACGGCTGGGGCGATCCGCTCCTACCTCGGCCTCGCGCTCGCGGACGGAGCCGGATTCCTCGGAGTCCTGGAGCTCGGGGCCTCGGAGGCGAGGGCGTTCGCGCCGGACCAGATCGCGTCCGCCGTCGCGCTCGCGCCTTCGGTCGCGATCGCGGTCCGCAATGCGCGCGCCGCGCCCGCCGGGACCTTCGGGGCCGATGAGCTGCTCGACGAGGACTTCGTGGCCCTCGTCGCCCACGAGCTGAGGACCCCTCTGGCCGTCGTCCTCGGCTGTGCCGAGACCATGGCGTCGAAGGCGGCGGAGCTCGAGCCGCCGGTCATAGAGGACCTCAGCCGCCGCGCGGTCTCCGCTGGGCACCGGCTCGAGAGGTTGATCGCCGACCTCTTCGACATGTCGCGCATCCGCAACGGGAGCCTGACGATCGTCCCGGTTCCGACGTCGCTGCGCAGCATCGTCTCCCGCGCCGTCAACGACGCCCCCCGGACGTTGAAGATCGTGACGAAACTGGCGGAGGCGCTGCCTCTCGTCGACGCCGACCCGAACAGGCTCGTCCAGGTCCTGCGCATCCTGCTCGACAACGCGTGGAAGCACGCGGCGGACGACGCCGAGGTAGAGATCGCCGCGGCCCCCGAAGACGGCGCGGTCAGGCTCGAGATCTCCGACCGCGGCCCCGGAATCGCTGCCGACGTGCTCCACAAGGTCTTCGACCCCTTCGTCCAGGGCGAGCACCCGATCACGCGCAAGGTCGGCGGGCTCGGCGTCGGGCTCTTCCTGGCGCGCGGCCTCTGCGAGCTGATGGGCGCGGGGATCGGCGCGCAGGTGCGTGACGGCGGCGGCACCACCTTTGTCATCCAACTGACTGCCAGCGACGTGCCGGATGTAGTCCGATGACTACGACCATTCGTCCGTTACTAGTCCACCCGGCTCATTTCTGCCCAAATGCGGACATCGACCTTGCTTCGGTGGAATGGACGGACTTACCGTGACGTTCGATCAGGCAAGCGGAGGACGACCCATGGCCAAAACCAAGAACGAACTCATCGCCCAAGGCCTCGACTCCGCACGCGACGTCACCCCGCGGACGATCGACGTCGACCTTCCTCCCCTGGTCCTCGGCCTCGGCGACAAGCGCGCGCTGAATCCGGACATAGCGGGAGCAAAGGCCGCAAACCTGGCGCGCGCGCGTCGAGGCGGGTTCACCGTCCTCGACGGGTTCGTCGTGACGGTCGAGGGGACACGCGTCTTCTCCACGCAGCGAGCGCGCCAGGTCGGCCGCGACCTCGAGAAGCTCCTCGAGAAACGCTGGGCCGCGTTGTCGGGCAAGGGCACTCGACCGCTCGTCGTCCGCTCGTCCTCCAGCGCCGAAGACGGTCACGACTCGGCCATGGCGGGGATGTTCACCTCCGTCCTGGACGTCTGCACGTGGGCGGAGTTCCGGCGGGCGATGCAGACGGTCGTCGAGTCCGCACGGATCATCGACCTCGTCGAGGAGCGCGAGACGTTCGCGCCGATGGCGGTCCTCGTGCAGCCGCAGCTCGCGCCCGAGTGGGGCGGCGTCCTGTTCGGTGTCGACCCCGTCACCGGCCACACCGACCACCTCGTCGTCGCGGCGGTCGAGGGCCGTCCCGACGCGCTGGTGAGCGGGACCGTCGAGGGGCACCGTTACGTCCTTACGCACCGGGCCCGCGTCGTCGAACGCTCGGGTCCGGACGGCCTGCCGCGCCCGGTCCTGAAGCGCCTCACGAAGCTCGCCGAACGTGCCGCGACGCACTTCGGCTCCGCGCAGGACGTCGAGTGGGCGCTGATCGACGACGAGCTCGTCATGTTGCAGAGCCGGCCCGTCACCGCGGTCGCCGACCCGCGCACCGCGACGAGCCCGGTGCTCGGCCCCGGCCCGGTAGCGGAGACGTTCCCGCAGCCGCTGACGGCGCTCGAGACCGATATGTGGGTCGAGCCGCTGCGCGTCGCGATCGCCGAGGTCCTCGCGCTGACCGGTGCGGCTTCGAAGAAGCAGCTCGCGAGGTCGCCGGTCGTCGCGACGGTCGGGGGCCGCGTCGCCGCGGACCTGCGGCTGCTCGGCGCGTTCCCCGGCAAGAAGACGTTCTTCGAGACGATCGACCCGCGGCCCCCGGCGCGCCGGCTGGCCGCGGCGTGGCGAACCGGACGGCTGCGCGCCGCGCTCCCGTCGATCGCCGCCGCGATGATCGAGAAGGTCGACGACGACCTCGCTGAGGTCCCCGACCTCGAGGAGCTGGAGGGGCCCGAGCTCGTAGAGCTGCTGCGCCGCTGCCGTCAGGCGCTCGTGTCGCTGCACGCGCACGAGGTGATGTTCGGGCTGCTCGCCGGCGAGGAGTACTCGGTCACCGCCGCGTCGGTCGGCCTCCGGCACCTCGCGGCGGCGCGCACCGAGGGCGTGGCCGACGCCGACGTGATGGCGATGCATCCCGAGGTGCTCGCGCTCGTGCCGCCGTCTATCGCCGCGCCCGCGACGCTTCCTCCCACCGACAGCCTGCTCCCCCGCGCGCAGGTCGGCGACGCGAAGCTCCCGCCGCGCGAGGCGCTGCGACTGCGTGCCCGGTGGGTCCAGGAGTTGAGCGCGCGGGCCGCGCGAACGATCGCGGGCCGGCTGCACGCGCAGGGCCGCATCGACGATCCCACGACCGTGACTGCACTGACGTTCGACGAGCTCGAGACCGCGGCCCTGCTGGTTGCGGTCCCGTCCGACGTCGGCGAGCGCCGCCACGAGATCGCGCCGCCGCTGCCGGCCGCGTTCCGGCTCACCGACTCGCGTGACGTCGTCGTCTACCGCCCCCGCAAGAAGGCCAAGGGCGGCGCGGGAACGGGAGCCAGCGCGGGCCGCGGGGAAGGCATCGTGCACAGCGGCGAAGGGCTCCCCGCCGAAGGCCGGGTCCTCGTCGTCGCGACGCTCGACCCCGACCTCGCGACGATCCTGCCTAGGCTGGCCGGCCTCGTGTCGGAGACCGGCAGCGTCCTGTCCCATCTCGCGATCATGGCGCGCGAGTACGGCGTCCCGGCGGTCGTCGGCGTCCCCGACGCGCTCGTGCGCTTCCCCGCCGGAGCGCGCGTCTCCGTCGACGGGACCACCGGCGAGGTCCACCTCGTCGAGGAGGTGACGCCGTGAGCGCGAAGCGGCTGGCGTACGCGGTGATGACCGCCGTCCTCGCGGCGTCGGGCACCTACATGTTCGTCTACCTCTACCGGTGGGAGTGGAACCGGACGCTGATCGCCGGGATCTTCTTCGTCGCCGCGGAGATCGGCCTCGTGGGAGCCGCGATCCTCGAGCGGTTGAAGAAGATGGAGGGCCGCATCGAGGCCCGCTCGGCCGAGCCCCCGGCTCTCGCCCACATCCAGGAGACCGCCCCGGAGCCGAAGGCCGGCTTCAAGTGGCTCACGCGCACGGACGGCACCAACGTCTTCGTCCCGGTGCTGATGGGCGCGGGCTTCGTCGTCTCGGGCATCGCGTGGATCGTCGAGCGCCTCGCCCACGCGACCGCCCGGCCGGCGATGGAGCGCGGGCTCGCGTGGAGGCTCGCGCCGCTGTCGTTGCCCGACGGAGGGTTCGTCGGCAGCGGGGTGACGGTGCTGGCGCCGCGTCCCTCCCGTACCAAGGCGCGCATCAAGCACACGCTGATCACGGTGGCCGTCGCGGCAGTGTTGGTGCTGACGGTCGACGCGCTCGGAGACCTTACGCAGAACCGGCCCGATCGCGCCCTGCCGGGAACGAGCAGCACGCTCGTCGTCGACATCGACACCCGCGAGCCCAACGCGTCGTCGGTGGAGACGGCGACACGGTTGTGGGCCGCGTGCGCGGGAACGGTGCCGAGCTATATCGAGGCGCCGAAGATCGCGGCGTTGGGGAGCGGGAAGGCCCTGATAGTCACGCAGCCGTCACTGGGCGAGCACACGCAGCGCCGGCTGACGGGCTGCCTGACCGACACGACGCTCGACGAGGTCCAGGCGAGCGTGGTGAGCGTGGAGAGCTTCGGGGTCTAGTAGCCCGCCCTAGTTGATGTTCGACCAGATCCGGCGCGGCGCGTCCAGGACGCGGCTCAGTCCCGTCACCACGGCGTTCGGACGGCCGGCGTCCGTCGGCGTCAGCTCCGCGACGAACGCGAGCTGCTCGAGCGAAGGCGGTCCCACCGACAGGTTGCGCCGCAGCGCTCCGCTCGGGTCCTCCTGACCCGTCGCCACGAGGTACGCGGCGACCATCGCTCCGGTACGGCCGACGCCGGCCATGCAGTGCACGTAGACCTTGCCCTCGGCCTGCTCGACGATCGCCAGGAACTGGCCGACCTGCGTCTCGCTCGGAACCTGCCCGTCGCGCAGCGGGAGATTGAACCGCGTGATGCCGACCTTTTCGAGGAGCTCTTCTTCGACGTGGAGGTCCTCCTCGGCACGCAGGTCGACGACGGTCGTGACGCCGCGCTTCGCGAGCTCGCGGAGGGTCGCCTCCCTCGGGTGCGAGCCTCGCCACACGTGCTCGTCGACCACCTGGAAGTTGGTGATGCCCTCGGGGGCGGGGACGCTCTGCTGGGGCGCGGTCGTCTTCGCCCAGACCATCGCGGTGAAGATCGCGAGGTTCCCGAGGGCGAGGAAGGCGACGAGGCCCACGAAGGCCGTGATCGTGATCGCACGCATGTGAGAGAGGACCTTGCTCCTCATCTTGCGTCCGTTCACGCTTTACGTCCCTTCCATCGGCCTTTTGCGTCGGATGACCACTTACCCCCGAACCGTCCTATTCACCCTGCCAAGGCGCGTTCGGCCAAGGCCGTGCTGAGGATGGTTCCGACTCGACCGGCGCCTGGGCGGCGGGTCGTGCGGGTCGAACTGGCTCGTCCTGCTTGCTTACCTCTGGCTTCGGCCTTGCGGCCGGGCTGCTTTAGTTGTTCGACCGGGGGCCGGGGATTCCTCCCGAGGGTTCCGGCGATCTGACAGCGCGATGTCGCGATTGGCGCGACATGTCGGTCATGACCTCGGGTTTTTTCAGCAGTGAGCCGGTACTCAGTCGAGGTAGCCGACGGGGGTCTGGGGTCGATGGTTCGTGTGGTTCGCGTGGTTGGACTCCAACCTCACGAACCAGCCGAACCAGGGGCTCATGGGTTCTCCTGTCCTACCCGCGCCGGACGAGGACCGAGATCATGCCGCGGACGGGGTATTCGGCCGAACCCGTCGTCGAGAAGTAGCCGAGGTCGTCCCACGGGCCGCCGTTGACGCGCCACCGGGCCGCCCACACGACGGTCACGGCGGGCTCGTAGCGGCCCTTCGTCTCGTAGAGGTAGCCGACGTTGCCACGCCGGGCGGTGGTCCAGGGCCGGCCGCCGTGCCGCGTCTGCCTCGTCGTGCCGTCGGCGAAGTCCCAGAGGTAGCGGACGGGCCGCGCCTCGGCGGTGACGGTGAGCCCCCGCACGCCGGCGGTAGCGGAGATCGGGCGGAGCT
>JALZEG010000364.1 GCA_030862185.1 Actinomycetota bacterium | reverse complement strand
CTCGGGAAGTGCGCAGCGGTCACGTTCGCCGCGCTCCTGCTCGTCGGTTCGGGGGCCGCTATCGCGCGGCAGAGCGAAGACCTGCACTCGGACAACATCGAGCAGATCGCGCGCGGGCCCATAAAGGTGCCAGGCGGTGACGTGGCGGACGGTTCGGACCTCGCCTTCGAAGGCAATCTGATCGTCGCCGGCTCTTACAGCGACACGGCCCTGTTCGAGATCCTGAAATGCGCTCCGTACGTCAGACAGATCGGGTTCCACAACTGCCCCGGCGGCCAGGGCGACGTCAACGTCTACAAGGGCCTCGTATTCGTGTCGCTCGACTCACCCCAGGGCGGCAGCTGCGCGGACCCTGGAGCGCAGGACTCGGCAGGGAAGGAGGGCGTGCGCATCGTCGACGTCTCCGATCCGACCAAGCCGACCCAGGTGAACTTCGTCGAGACCGACTGCGGGTCGCACACGAACGTCATCAACCCGCGCGGCGACAAGGTCTACATCTACGTGATGTCCTACCCGCTCGGTGCCCAGACGGCAAGCTGCAGCGTTGCTTCACATCGGAAGGTCTCCATCATCGAGGTCGACGTGAAGGCCCCCGAGAAGGCGAAGGTCGTCTCGACCCTCGACGTCTCGCCCGAGATCGGATGTCACGACGTGACGATCATGCCGGACGGCAAGCACGCGGCCGCCGCCTGCATCGGTGAGTCGCAGATCTGGGACGTGAGCGACCCGGCGAAACCCGAGATCGTCTCGCGCATCTTCAATCCCGGCATCGAGATCCACCACGGGACCGGCGTGACCTGGGACCAGAAGTACCTGGCGATTGCCGACGAGTTCGCCGGGTCGGTCACAGGAGAGTGCGCCGGCAATCGCAACAGCCCCGTCGGCGCCCTGTGGTTCTACGACATCTCGGACCTGGCGTCGCCGCAGCTCGTCGGCTACTACAACGTCCCACGCGGCGGGCGCCCGGAGACGGCGCAGGAGGTTGCGTACATCGCGTGCACGTCGCACAACTTCAACATCCTGCCGACGAAGAATCCGAAGAAATACATCGCCGCGGTCGGCTACCGCGCTTCGGGATTGTCGATAGTCGACTTCTCCGACCCCGCCGCCGCCGAGGAGATCGCCTACTACCAGCAGCTAGAGGAGGGCATGATCCCCGACGTCTGGTCGGCGTACTGGTACAACGGCCGTATATACGCGAACGACAACGGCGCCAGCCGCGGCCTGAGCGTGTACGAGATGAAAGGGACGTCGGCAAAGGAAGTGAGGTTCTTCCGAACACGCATGAACCCCCAGGTGCAGATAGCCGACTTCCGCTAGGCCCGCTACGGCAGCAGCTCGAACGACTCCACGTGGTTGGGGGCGACCACGCCGAAGTGGCGGTGGTCGAGCGTCGCGATGGTCTTCACGCCGAGGCGTTCGGCAGCAGCCACGACCGCCGCGTCGACGGTCCCTAGCGACAGGTCCCGGTACTGCCACACGAGCTCGGCGATCCGAAGCCAGTCCACCGCCGCCACCGGCTCGGGGATCAGCGCGCCGCTCGCCAGGTCGCCGAGGAACCGAACCTGAGCCTCGGCCCCCAGCCGCGACTCGATCAGATAGGCGACCTCCGTGATGCAGAGGACCGGCACGAGCAGGG
Source organism: Actinomycetota bacterium (assembly GCA_030862185.1). GTDB lineage: Bacteria > Actinomycetota > CADDZG01 > CADDZG01 > WHSQ01 > JALZEG01. The sequence goes on along the minus strand of JALZEG010000364.1, from coordinate 4,285 downwards.
GGCCGGAGTGCATCTCCAGCAGCTCGAGCGAGCCGGCGTGGGCCCGGTCGTCTTCGTCCGCGTAGGCGTAGAGCGGACCGGAGTCGACGAGGAGTGCTATCGCCGCAGCTCCGAGGCGAGGATCTCCTCGATGCGCGCCGCGGTGTCCGAAGATCCGCTGCGGCCCGCCTTGGCGGCGAGCAGGCGGCGTCGCTCCGTCCGCCCGAGATGGGCGGCGATGGCCTCTCGGGTGAGCTCGGACACGGTCATGCCCCTGCGACTGGCCTCATGGCGCAGCCGAGCATCCACCTCGTCCGGAAGCTTGACTGTGGTGCGCTTCATAGGTATGCCAGCATACCTCATACCGGGCGGAATCCAATGTCTCCTGACCTATTCGCCCGGAAGCGACGAGAGGCCCCGAGATCGGGGCCTCTCTCGATCACCCGAAACTAGGGATGGAGACACATGTCGTTGCCGCGGCCCCCGAACGTGGCACGGAATCCGCACAGTGTGATGTCTTCCATGACGTCCGTGTTTCCCCAGGGGCCGTGCGAAGTGCTGGTCCCGAACGGTGGCGGGCCGTTGTTGAACAGCTCTTCGGAGTCGGTGTTGAGGAGCCCCGGCCATTCGAAGTCGATGCCGGACATACCGTGGTCCTTCGGGAACTCGGCAACAGGTGTCACCTGCTGGCCGCCATGGCAGGCCGATTGCTCGATCAGAGCCAGCGAGTCCGGCGTGGTGTTCTCCCCGCCCGCGTCGGTAAGGAGGAGCTTCGCCGATCCCGGCTGCCGCGGATCGTGGATGGTCGCGAGCGTGTCGTTGCCCTCGTCGTTGTCCATGGCATTGGCGCCCCGGAACGGGATCCAGCAAGACTGCAGTATCTCTCCGGTGTTGCGGTTGACGAGGTAGAGAAAGCTCATGCCACCGACGGGTCGGAAACCGGCCGCCCATAGATGCTTCGAGTCGGTGTCCGCGTCGAGCGCCCCGATGTCGTCCTGGATGACCCCACCCGGTCCGTCACCAAAGGGAATGGTCTCGACCTCCGGGCAGGCGGGATCGACGTCGGGGGGCACGATCTGGTGAATGAGGCCGTCGCCCTGGCCCAGTACGGACGTATGCGTGATCCAAAGGTTGCCGCTCAGAGGATCGTAGGAAATGCCGCGCCCCTCGCGCATTCCCATGACGGGAACACAATCGGCTTCCTGCGTGACGGGGGGGCCGATCCTGTAGGAGAGAACCCGCGAGTTCATCATCTCCGACTCGTATCCCCAGAGCAGATCGCTGTTGCTGTTCCCGGCTGCCGCGACGGTTGCCGGATTCGCCAGGGCCAGGAACACGATCGCCGCCATGGGCCCGGCGAAAGCTAGTGAGGTCCTTGTTCGCACCGATCTCTCCTTTGACGTCGGTGGGCGATCGCCCGCGTTTGATTGCCTTGGTCTCCAATCTGGATTCTTGCGCCAAACGTCCCTTTTGTCTACGTCTGGAACCCGACCTGGGACTACGGGCTTCGCTCCGCAATGACGTGGAGTCTGGTGGACCCGACCGGGATCGAACCGGTTGCCTCCGCCATGCCATGGCGGCGCTCTACCAAGTGAGCTACGGGCCCAGGGGCGGCCTCCCGGCCGCCGAAGAGCCGATGCTAAACCAGCTACGCCGGCGGAGGTGGTGGCGGAGCGCCGGGCCCGCCCGGCGAGCCTCCCGGCCCTCGGCCGCGGCCGCGGCGGCGCCTTCCTCGCCTGCGCCGCGCGGGACGCTCCGGTTCTGTTCCTTCGTCAGATCCCTCGGGACCGACCCGCGGCGGCGCCGGAGCCTTCTCACGCTTGGGAGCAGCCTCGGGGGCAGGGACCGTCTTCGGAGGCGCGGGCTGGGCCGTGGCGGCCGGCTTCTCCTCGGCCAACTTGATCGTGATGCGGTACTCCTGCGGGTACGCGGGGACTCCGTAGTTGGATTGGAGCTCGCCGATGATCTTCTCGAGCGACTGGCCGTCCGGAGGCGCGGTGAGTGACGCCGGTCGCTCCTTCGGCAACGCACGGACGAGGTCCTCGGACGACTTCGGCGACGAGATCCCGGCCCCCGGCCCCCGACGGCGACGCCGGCGATTGCGCGACCGGGTGGAGCCGCTTCGCCCGGAGTCGAGGCCGCTCGCCTGCTCCCTGACCTGCTGACCCTCCTGGCGCGGCTTCTGCGCCCCCTCGCCCGCCGGCTTCCGGCGCCTACGTCGCTTCCGCCGCGGCTGGCTCATCGCCCCCCTCCTGTCTCGGATCGCTCGCCGAGGCGACCGATGCCGCCCATTCGTCCTCGAACGGGACGACGCGCGCGTCTGCCCACAACCTCTCGAGGTCGTAGTAGTCGCGGTCGTCCGTGTGGAACACGTGGATGACGAAGTCGACGTAGTCGAGCAGCACCCAGCGAGCCTCGCGCTCGCCCTCGCGCCGGAACGGCTTGATCCGGTGGGCCTCGGCGAGCCGCCGCTCGACCGCGTCCGCGATCGTGCGGACCTGGCGTTGGGTGTTGCCGCTGCAGATCAAGAAGTAGTCGGTGATGACCAGCTGCTCGGACACGTCGAGGATGACGATCCGTTCGGCCTTCTTCGCCGAGGCGGCCTCTGCGGCCTCGAGAACGAGTCCCTCTCCGCCGGCGCGCCGCTCTTCCCCGCTCAGGGTGTTCGCTCTTTCTGGAGTCAAAGCGTCTCGAGAAAGTCCTTTCCGACGACGATCGTCAGATCCACGATACCTTGGCTCTGCGCTGCGACCTGCACTTCTCCTACCCCGATGAGGTCCCTGGTGCGCTCCGCGAGACCCACCCCCTTCGGCGACCTGTCGTAGGTGATGACGAGGGTCTGCCGGTAGTTCAGCCGCCGGGCGTTGCCCGAGAGGATGACCCGGAAGCCCTCGCCGCCGAGCCGCTCCGCCACGTACTGGCCGATCCCCGGCGCGCCGTTCCCGTTGAGGATCTGGACCCGGACCTCTCTTCCGGCGACCGCCTGCTCGCCCACGGTCTCCTCGAGGAACTTCTCGACCTCCTTCTCGTCGGTCTGGTAGAGCTCGCCTCCCCCGACACCGACCTGGCGGACCGGAAGCAAAGCGAGCGTCCGATCGGGCCCCTCGGCGGCCGCGAGGTCCTCGAAGAGCCGCGCCAGCTCCCGGAGCGACGCGTCCGACTCCCCGAGCGCGGCCCCCGAGCGCTCGACCGCGACTCCCAGACCGTCGGCGTCGAACGAGAAGGCCTCGAACAGCGCCCCCCAGAACGCGAGGTGCCGGGCCCCCAGCTCGACGTCGTCGCCCTCGAGCCCCTTCACGTAGAGCAGGTCCACCAGGAACTCGGGCGACAGCCTCTGGGGGCCGGCGCCGAACACGAGACGGGCCTGACCCGGTCCGGCCGAGACCCTCACGTCCTGCGGGACGTCGATCGTGAGCGGGCCGACCTCGCGCAGCAGGACGGCGGCGTCGGCGTCCGACAGCTCGACGTACTGGTCGACCGGCGTCCCGAGGAGCGTCTCGGTCGCCAGGAGCAGCAGCGGCACGCCTCCCGACCCGAAGGCGTCGCCGACGGGCAGGAGCCCGCGGCCGGGAACGCCGGTGGCCGTGTGCGCGGGGATGTAGATGACGGAGCTCTTCTCGGTGGCGGAGTCGTACGACAGCAGCGTCATCCACGTCGGCCCGGCGTCGGACCTCTGCTCCTTCGTCCCGAACAGCAGCGTGGTCGTGATCGTGTCGGTGCGGGCGGCCCCCTGGGCGCTCACCCCCTCGGGCGGCTGCGGCGCCTCATCGCGGGTAAGGATCGACGTCACGCCGACTACTGCGACGATCCCCGCGAGGCCCGCGGCGACGAGTCCCCACCGCAGCTCCTCCCGCTTCTTCCGCCGGCGCTCGGTATCGAGTCGCGCCCGCCGGGGGCCGGGGAAGTCGCCGCCCAACGGGGGCAAGGCATCCCGAGGCTCTGGCTCGATGACGGGCTCCTCCTCGGCGAGAAGATCCTCGTCGTCGAGGGGGCCGAGGTCGTAGACGGGCTTGGGCTCGGCGGCGGCCTCGGGTTCAGCCGCTTCGGCCTCGTCGGGGAGGAACTCGGGCTCCGGCTCGACCTCGGCGGCGGCCTCTTCGAGGACGGGCTTCGGCTCGGGCTCGGGTTCGGGTTCGGCGGCAAGCTCGGGCTCGGGGGCCGGCGCGGGCTCGGCCTCCTCGGCGGGCGGACCCGTCCCCAGCAGCCGCCGCTTCCACCACGAGTCTTTGGGGATCAGTGGGCGGGCTTCTTCTTCCTCGACCGGCTCCGGCTCGGCCTCTGGTTCTGGCTCGGCCTCTGGTTCTGG
>JALZEG010000354.1 GCA_030862185.1 Actinomycetota bacterium | reverse complement strand
CGCAGGGAGCTCGTCGCGAAGCTGACGCGGCGCGCCGGCGAGCTCGCCGGGGCCGCGGGCCACGCGGCGTCGCAGACGACGCTCCAGCGCGTGACGCAGACGCTCCAGGCGGGTGCCGAGGACGAGGAGCGCGAGCTCTTGCAGAGGGGCGCGCTGCCCGACGACCTCGAGCCCGCCGGCTTCGACGCCTTGGGCGGATTCGACGCGGCCTCCTGGGTCGCGCCGCCGGAGGACGACTCGGCCGCCGAGGTCGAGGAGCTGAGACGCAGCGCGGCCGAGGCCGAGGAGGAGGCGGCCCGTCTAACGGAGGAGGCGGAGCGCGCCGAGGCGGTGGCGATCGCGGCATCGGAGGCGGCATCCGAGGCGCGCCGCCGCGCGCGCGAGGCCCGCGAGAGGGCGCAGAGGGCCGCGCGCGGACGTTAGGGTGTCATTCCCGCCGCGGGCCGCCCTTCCCGCTCCGCCTGGTGCTCGACGCAGTAGCGCGCCGCGGGGACTGCTTCGAGGCGTTCGTCGGGGATCGGCCGGCCGCACGTCTCGCAGACGCCGTACGTCCCGGCGTCGAGCTTCTCGAGCGCGCGTCTCACGTCTTCGAGCCGCCCGTCCACGTCCCCCTGGACCGACAGCTCCTTCGTGCGCTCCAACGTCTCGGAGCCTGCGTCGGCGGGATGCTGGTCGACCGTCGACAGCTCCGACACGCCCTCCTGCTGGGTTTCGTCTCCGACGTCGTCGACGCGGTTCCTGAGCCCCTCCAACCGGGACCGTTCCTCCGTCAGCAGCCGGCGTGCGTTGTCGTCGTCCATGCGCCGGGGTTACCCACGGTGGGCGGTGCTAACCGTTGCCCTTGGGGTCCCGCCGAGTCGGTCCCGCGTCAGCAGTCGTCGTGGCCGTCGTCGCCGAGGCAGTAGGCCTTGAACGCCTTGCCGATGACGGGCTGCGCGACGTTGCGCACGCGTACTCCTCCGGGAGTCAGCCCCTTCTCGGAGCCCGCGTGGGCGTGGCCGTGGAAGACGATGTCGGCACCGGCGCGGTCGATCGCCTCGCCGAGGAGGTAGCTGCCCAGGAACGGGTAGATCTCGAGCCTCTCGCCCTGCAACGTCTCCTCGACCGGCGCGTAGTGCAGCACGCAGATCTTCACGTCGGCGTCGAGGCCGCCGAGCGCGTCCTCGAGCCGCGCCGCGGTCTCCTTGGTGTGGCGGATGAACGTCTTCATCTCGTGCTCGCCGAACTCGGTCCCGCACGCCCCCGCGAAGCCGCCCCCGAAGCCCTTGATGCCCGCGACGCCGACGCGCTTGCCTCCGACGGTCACGACCTCCGCGGTGCCCTCGAGGACCCTGATGCCGTTGTCCTCCAGGGCACGGGTTATCTCCCGCTCCTGGTCGTCGTGGTAGTCGTGGTTGCCGAGCACCGCGTAGACGGGCAGCGGCAGGCCCCCGAGCTCCTTCGCGAGCACCGCCGCCTCGTCGGCACTGCCGCAGCGCGTCAGGTCGCCCGCGAGGACCAGCAGGTCGGCACAGTCGGCGACCTCGGGGAGGTGCGGCTGGAGCGTGCCGGCGGAGTCCTCGCCGAAGTGGACGTCCCCGGCCGCGGCGACCCTGATCACGTCAGGTGCTCCGTCTCGACGCCGGGCGAGAACTCGGGCGTGTTCGTGTCGTTGTGCACGGTGTAGCCGGGAAGCATCTCCGCGACGACCTCGGCGGCCGCGGCCTTGCGTTCGGGCGTGCCGATGTCGCCGCTCAGGAAGACGTCGTCGTCGCGTATCGACACGTGGATGCCCAGCGTCGCGACGCGCGGGTCCGTCGCGAGCGCTTCGGCCACGTGCGCCTCGGTGTACTCGTCAGACTGCATGGACCTGGTCGTAGATCTGGCGGATGACCTTGTCGGGCACCGGGAGGTCGTTGCTCTGCGCGTAGAGCAGGAGGCTCAGGACGCGCCGGGGACCGTGCGAGGATCGGCGGACGACGTAGTCCCAGTCGATCTCGGCGCTCGCGATCACCGTGAGCGCGTTGTACCAGTAGTGCGGCGTGTCCTCCGAATGCGTGACCGCCTGCATGACGATGAAGTCCTCGGCCGGCACGAGCTTGACCGTCGTCCCCTTCACCTGATGGCGGCGGGCCCGGGCGATCATGTCGTCGTCGAGGTAGATGCTGTTGTGGATGCGGAAGATGACGTCGACGAGCACCTCGTCCTTGTAGGCCTTGAGGAGCCAGTCCTCCTTGGGCTCCTCCGTCCGGAACCCCGCGCTCTCGAGCGCCTTGAGGCATCGCTCCGCGTCCTCCGGCTTGACGAAGACGTCGATGTCCTTCGTGGGCCGTGGCCGGCCGTAAGTCGCGCTGGCGAGGCCCCCGATCGCGAGATAGGGGATCCCTTCGCCCTCGACGGCGTCCACGACGTCGGAGAGCACGGCGCGGAGCCCCGCGTCGTCGTCGGCCTCACGCTTGAGGCCCGCGTGCTCGTCTTTCATGCACTCGGTCTGTACCCGGTGGGCTACCGGCGCTAAACGAAGAGAGGACCGGCGGGCCGCAGCACACGGGCGGCCCACCGGTCCTCGGTTACCCCACCCCAGCGGTGGAGGAACACGACTTCGTCAGACGTCTACCTGCAGTCTTCCCTCTCGTCCTCGATGATCGTCGGCGGCAGCAACGGCGAGATGACGATCGAGGTGCGCTGGAAGTAGTCGTCCTCTCCGGGCACTTCCAGGTGAGCCACGTCCTCGCTCGTGTGGATCCAGCGTGTCCAGATGTCCCTGCTCCCAGACGGGCCGAGGAGCGTGAACTCCGTGTCCGAGTTCTCGTTGTCGTTGAACGTGTAGTAGTCGAGCGAGACGTCTCCGATCATCTGCTGCCCGTGGACGTGCTGCCTGACCTTGAGGGTCGTCGTCCCGTCGCCGTTTTCCTGCGTGATGATCGTCATGTGCAAGTCCGTCGGGCCCTGGACCGTCTCCTTGGTGCAGGGGTGGACGGCCCCGAACGGGATGTCCTGCTCGTTGACCGTCTGGGTCTGAGCTGCTGCGGGGGTCGCGGAAAGCGGAAGCACGAGGGCTACGGCCAGAAAGGCGGCCGCGGGGATAGAAACTTTTCTCCATTTCGTCATTATTTGTCTCCGTTTGTATAGGCGGCGCTGGGGGGATGCCGTGCGGGTGGGAGCGACCCACCTACGTCGATCGACGTAGCGCACTATGACTAAAAGTGCTCAGCTTGGCTATAGCACTACGGGTGGGTTTATCGCGTAGTCAGATTCGGCTACGCGCTATGCACGCCCGCAACGCCATAACACGCGTACAGGGCCGCGAGTCCCGAGAAACTTAACG
>JALZEG010000353.1 GCA_030862185.1 Actinomycetota bacterium | reverse complement strand
CGATCACGTTCGCGAACGCCGACGCCGCTCCGCACAACTTCATGGCCGACGGCGTCTACCTCGCCAAGAAGGACGCGAAGAAGTCGAAGTGGTGCAGCGCCTACACGCTCAAGACCTGCCCGCTGTTTTGGAGCCCGACGATCGCCGCCGGCGAGACGACCGAGGTCGAGGGACTCGAGCGGCTCGAGGCCGGCAAGCAGTACCCGTTCTTCTGCTCCGTCCACCCGGGCATGAAAGGGACGCTGGTAGTCCGCTGATGCGCCGGAGCCCGCGCCTCCTTGCGACGGTCGCGGCGGCCACGGGGATCCTGGCGGCCACGGCGAGCGCGGCCCCCGAACGTGCGATCCCGGAACCCGGGTTCGCCGTCACGCCTTTCGTCGAGACCGGAGGCACGCCGACGAGCCTTGCCTTCGGGCCGAGCACGCTCGACGACGCCGACCCCAAGGTCCCGTACCTGTACTTCACCGACGGGACCGCAGGCGGCATCGGGGTCGTGGATCCGTTGGGCGTCGTCTCGACGTTCGCGACGGACCTCCGGACGCCCCTCGGTGTTCTCGTCGACGACGACGGAACCGTCTACGTCTCGGACGTCGAGCCCGCACGCGAGGGGCCTTACGGCTTCCGGAGCTATGGCCGGGTCCTGAGGCTGCGCGACACCGACGGCGATGGAATGGCCGACAAGCGCAACGTCGTCCTGAAGGATCTCCCGAACGGCAGGCACAACACGAACGGTCTCGCGTTCGGTCCCGACGGCAAGCTCTACGTCACGAACGGGAACTCGACCGACGACGGCGTCGAGGGCGGTGAGGCCGAGGTCGAGCCGTGGTCGGGATCGGTCGTCCGCGTGAGCCCCCGCGCGAAGAACGTGTCGGTTACGAAGCTCCCGCGCCGTGCCCTCGTCGCGCACGGCTGGCGCAACATCTACGACCTCGCGTTCTCGCCGCTCGACGAGACGAAGCTGTTCGTCCCGATGAACGGGGCCGACGACGCTCGGCAGGGCTCGACGGCCGAGAACCCGGTGGACCCCGACCTCGAGGACTCCGACGACCTTCTCTACCTGACCGACGTCGACGACACGAAGATCCACGACTTCGCGTTCCCGCAGTGCCTCTACAACCTCGCCGAGCGCGGGAACCTCAAGCCGTACCAGAACCCGAACCCTGACGTGATCGAGCGTTTCGGGAAGTGCCGCAAGAAGGTCGTCCCGCGGCCGGTCGCGTCGTTCGGGCTGCACCCGTCGGCGAATGGGCTCGCGTTCCAGACGACGGACGCGTGGGGCGGGGACTACGTGAACGACCTGTTCGTGGCGGAGTGGGGAAGCCTGTTCGGGCAGCCGGCGGGGCACAAGGTCGTGCGGATCGAGCTGACCGAGTCGGGCACGAAGGTCGAGTCGTTGACGGAGTTCGTCGAGATGGACCTGCCGCTGGACCTGACGTTCCACCCGGACGGCTCGATGTATGTGGCGGACTTCTCGGGGACGATCTTCAAGATCGTACGGGCGCTCTAGGGACCGCCGCGCCCGGCCCCGCGCGGTCCAGCTTCGTCGGGCGTCACCGCGCGAATCTCCCCCATAAGAGGGACCTCCCCGTCCACTCGCCGTTGATAGCCTCGGCCGTCGGGACAGAAGTCTTCCAGAGGAGGCCCGGAATGGTTCAGATGAGCAGCTATCCGCACGGCACGTTCTCGTGGGTCGAGCTGTCGACCACCGACACCGACGGCGCCAAGTCGTTCTACACGCAGCTCTTCGGGTGGGACGCCGAGGACGCACCCGTACCGGGCGGCGTCTACACCATGTGCAAGAAGGACGGTGCGTACGTCGGCGCGATCCAGTCGCTCCAGGAGGAGATGCGCGCGCAGGGCCACCCGCCGTTCTGGATGTCGTACGTGACCGTCGACAGCGTCGACGAGACCGCGGGGAAGGTCGAGGGGCTCGGCGGAACCGTGATGGCGCCGCCGTTCGACGTCATGGACGCGGGACGCATGGCGGTCATCCAGGACCCGGCGAAGGCGGCGCTCGCGCTGTGGGAGGCGAAGGACCACCCGGGGGCCGGCCTCATACGGGAGCCGGGGACACTGTCGTGGAACGAGCTGTCGACGAACGACGCGAACGCGGCGAAGGCCTTCTACACGTCGCTGTTCGGCTGGAGCGCGGAGACCTCCGACATGGGCGGCCGCGACTACACGGTCTTCCAGCGGGGCGACGACCAGATCGCCGGCATGATGCAGATCACGCCGGACATGGGCCCGATGCCGCCGAGCTGGGGGATCTACTTCGACGTCGAGGACCCCGACGAGACCGCGGGTCGCGTCAAGGACCTCGGAGGCAACGTCGTCGTCCCGCCGACGGACTTCCCCGGCGGGCGCTTCGCGCTGGTAACCGATCCGCAGGGCGCGATGTTCGGGATCGTGACGGCCGTCCCGCAGACGTAGGGGTCAGACGCCGGCGAGCCGCCGCAGCGCGTCCTCGTTCTTCACCACGATCTGCCGGCCGGCGATCGTGAGGTAGCCGCGGCCCTCGAACGTCTTCAGTATCTGGTTCACCGTCGGGCGCGATCCGGCGACCATTGCCGCGAGCTCCCCCTGCGTGACCTTGAGGTCGAGAAGCGTGCCCTCCGGCCCGCTCTCCGCGTCCTGCGCGAAGGACAGCAGCAGCTTCGCGACGCGCCCGTGAAGGTCGAGGAACACCAGGTCTTCGGTCCGGTCCTGCAACCGGCGGATGAGCTTCCCGAGCATCCGCATGTACGCCTCGACCAGCGGAGGGTGCTCGCCGAGCAGAGAGAAGAACGTCGCGCGCGTGAACACGAGCAGCTTCGCCGGCGCCACGATCTCGGCCGAGGCGGAGCGCGGCCCCCCGTCGACGAGCGCGACCTCTCCGAGGATCGAGGGCGACTCGAAGAGCCCGAGGTTCAGCTCCGCGCCGTCCTCCGACGTCACGAACGCCTTCACGCGTCCCTCGAGGATCACGTAGAGGCTCTCGCCCGGGTCTTGCTGATAGAAGAGGATCTGCCCCTTCGGGAACGAGCGGACGATCCCGCGCGCCGCTATGGCCTCGAGGTCCTCGGACGACAGGCCGCCGAACAGCTCCGTCCGCCTCAGGACCTCAGCCGTCATCTCCTAAGCCCGCTCCTTGTGCCGTGCACGGAAGGCCGCGACGTTCGTCCGCGTCGAGCACGAAGCATCACAGTACCGCCGCGACCTGTTGCGCGAAATATCCACGAAGACGTCGGCGCAGTCGTCCGCACGGCAGACGCCGAGGCGGTCGAAGCCCCACCTGACGATCACCGTCGCCAGACCCATGGCCGCGACCGCGGCGACCCGGTCCGCCAGCGGCGCGTCGTCGGCCGCGTAGTGCAGATGCCACCTCCCGTCATGGTCGGTCATCTGGGGAGCCGCGCCCGACCGCGCCAGCAGCTCGTTGATCCGCGCCGCCGCCTGGCTCTCCTCGGGCGCCTCGAAGACCGCCCGAAGCCCCGGTCGCAGCGCGCTCAGCGGCTCGAGATCCGCCTCCTCCACCGGCCCGTAGCCCTCCAGCCCCTGGGCGTCGAGGAGCTCCCGCACGTCGTCCGGAGACCGCAGGTTCTCGTAGCCGCTGGTCGATCCGAGGGAGTTCGCGAGGTTCACGGCGACGCCCACGCCGGGGTCCGTGTAATGGTCGAAATCCATTTGACTTCTTACCCACCGTCCCTATATGGTGTAACGGTCATATTGAGTATAGGCCATTACGAAGGGAGGGCGCCAGTGCACCCGACGATCCTGGGGCAGATCGCCCACGATCACGTGGATTCGCTCATCGCCGAGGCCGACGCCGCCCGCCTCGCCCGGGCCGCGCTCGAGGGCCGGCCGCCGCGGCCGCGGGTCCGGCGCCGGGTGGGCCTGCGCTTGATCGCTCTCGGAGAGCGCCTCGCCCCGGAGTGCCCGCAGAACATGATCCACCTCGACCCGGCTCACGGAGGTCGCTCCTGATGGCGAGCCTGCCCGCAACGGCCTGAACCCTCTGGTGCAACCGGTGCATGCGGTGCAACTTGCACCACGCGCACCACTCGCCGGCGCGTAAGGGGTGAGGGGGCCGCGGGCTAGCATCCCCGGATGCAGCGGCTCGGGTTGACGATCGGGCTCGAAGGCGCCTCCCTGCG
>JALZEG010000347.1 GCA_030862185.1 Actinomycetota bacterium | reverse complement strand
GGGCGCGACGGTTCCCTACGCCAGCAGCGAGTCGATCTTGTCGAGAACCGTGCTGCGGCCCTTCGTGTCGGCCTCGTAGCGCCGCACGATCTTCAGCTCCTCGGGCGTCAGGCCCTCGACCCGCTCGACGATCTCGCTCACGTTCAGCGCGTCGTACGTCGGGATCGGCAGCTCGACGAAGCGCGACTCGACTGCCTCGAGGACCGTGCTCCGGTTCTCGTTCGCGCGCTCGAACTTGTAGACCCGCGCGAGCTCCGTCTGCGTCAGACCCTTCGTCGCCGCGACGATCTCGGCGGCGGTCAGGCTCCCGTAGCCCTCGATCGCGAGCTCGCTCGCCTTCTTCGGCGCCGCGACGCGCGGCAGCTTCGGGGCGACCGCGTCGGCGGCGGCGCCGGCGCGGGCAGACGTCTTGCGGGCGGCCTTGCGGACGTCGGTGGCGACCTCATCGGCGCGGCCCTCCACCTGGCGCGAACGGCGGCGGACGGCGCGCTCCACGGGCTGGAGCCGGTCCTGGCCCCGGTCGACCAGGTCGGAGTACGCCTTGCGCACCCGCCGGGCGTCCAGGTCCGTGATCCCTTCGCGGACGGCCGCGTAGGCGCCGAGCGGCAGGTACACGCCCAGCTCGAGCGCCCGCGTCCTCACGCGGTCCACGGTGTCGGTGACTTTCGGCATTCGGTCCTCCTCTTGCTCTTGTGGCTCTGCTTGCAACTGTTAAAAGCTTGCTAGCCGCAGACTACCCCACAAGGGGAGGAGCGAAACCGGACGTCTTCAGGCGACCTGGGCCAGGACCCCTCGCAGCACGTCGTGCAGGGCGCCGCGCCAGGGGGCGTCGGGCAGCGCCTCCAGGGCCCTCTCGGCCGCGGCGGCCTCAGCCCGCGCCCGCGTGAACGCCTCGGTCAGGGCCCCGCTCCCCTCGAGCACCGGGAGGACGTCGTCCAGCCCCCGCCGCCCCTCCAGGAGCCGCCCTGCGAGCCCCGGGTGCGTGCCGCAGGCCAGGAGCACCGGCAGCGTGTAGACGCCCTCCTTGAGGTCGGTGCCCGGCATCTTGCCCGTCACCTTCGGATCCCCGGTCAGGTCGAGGAGGTCGTCGACCATCTGGAAGGCGAGGCCGAGGTGCGACCCGAAGTCGACGAGCGCGGCCCTCGCCCCCGCAGCGGCGCCCGACGTTGCGGCGCCCAGGTCGCACGACGCGCGGAACAACGCTCCGGTCTTCTTGCCGATCGTCTCGATGAAGTCCTCGACCGGCCGCAGCGGGTCGCCGGCGGCCTCGGTCTCGGCGATCTGTCCCTCGCACACCTCGGCGATCGCGCGGGCGAGGATCCCCGGGACCTCGCCTCCCGCGTCGGCACCCAGCGCGCTCCCGCTCGCGAACAGGTAGTCGCCCGCGAGGACCGCGACGTCCGTCCCCCATTTGGCGTGCGCGGTCGGGACGCCCCGCCGCGTCTCGGTCTCGTCGATCACGTCGTCGTGGTACAGCGTCGCGAGGTGCACGAGCTCGATCGCGGTCGCGGCCAGGTCGGTGGCGCGGCGCCCCGGCTCCCCCGCCCGCGAGGCGATCATCACGAGCGCGGGTCGCAGCCTCTTCCCGCCGGCCTTGATCAGGTGCGTGGACGCCTCCGCGACGAGGGCGAGCTGCGACGCTCCGGCGGCCTCGAACAGAAGGTCCTCGATGCGCGCCATGTCGTCCGACAGCCACTGCGGCCGGGCGGCGGCCGCGCTCACTCGCCGAGGACCTGGATGCAGTAGCGGCGGGGTCGCGACGAGTCGAGCTCGACGAAGAGCACGCGCTGGTCCGTCCCGAGAACGGCCGCGCCGTCGATGATCGGGATGCACTCCGACGTCTTGCCCATGAAGGCGTGGACGATGTGCGCCGGGGCGTTGGCCGGCTCGTCCTCGACGAGGTTCTCGGTGCGGATGTCGAGGTCGTCGTGCGCGTAGTAGTCGCCGTCCGGCGCGATCGCGTCCATCGTCTGCTGGAGGACCTCGTACATCCGCGCGCCGGGCGTGGAGATGATCACGCAGCACGTGGTGTGGGGAGAGAAGACGAGCGCGCTGCCGCGGCGGACGCCCGAGGCTCGGACGGTCTCGACGACCTCGTCGGTGATGTCGAGAGTGTCGAGCCTGCCGCCCGTCTTCGTCTCGAACTCCTCGAAGACGATCATGTCCGCCATTTTGTCGTATGGCGGTTCGCACGACATTGGGCGTGCGTTAGGCGTCTCTGAACGTACGTTCAAGCCTGCCCGGTTCCCCTGACGCCGCGGTGGGTAGGACCGTTCGGTACGTCACAACGACCCGGAGGTTGGAGATGAACCCGCTAGTCAAGAAGGTCGTGGCCGCGGTCGCGATCAAGGAGGCGATCGAGAAGGTCCAGGAGATGCGGCGTCCCAAGCCGTCGCTCTGGTCGCGGCTGGCGCCGCTCGCGTTCGTCGCGGCGATCGGCGGGGCGATCTTCTACCTGAACAAGAGCGGCAAGCTCGGGCCCGTCGTCGACCAGGTGAAGGGCAAGGCGGGCTCCGGCGGGTCCTCGAACGGCTCCGGGGCCTGGGACGGTGGGCCGGCCCCGTCGTCCTCGACCACGGCCCCCACCCCCACGACGGTCTAAGGGGGGTGCCCCCTGGGAACGACCCCAGCGCCCCCGCCGTCGTTGTAGGAGATGTGGCAAACAGGGCGAACCATCTGAACATGGCCCGTGAGGGAACCACGCCTTCGTTCGCGTCCGACCGGGAGCTGGTCCTGGCCTTCCAGCAGGGCAGCCGCGACGCGTACGAAGAGATCTACCGCCTCTATTCGCCGCGCATCCACCGGGTCTGTGCCCGGATGCTGAAGAATCCCCTGGACGTCGACGAAGCGACCCAGGAGACCTTCCTGAAGGCGTATCAGGCGCTCGGGCGGTTCAACGGGCAGTACCAGCTCGGGGCGTGGCTCTCCCGGATCGCCTCGAATGTCTGCCTCGACCACCTCAGGTCCCGGTCCCGGAACGCCACCCAGGTGTCGCTGTCGGACGATCACGAGGCGGCGGGGACCGAGCGGGGACCGGAGGACATCGTCGTCGGCGACAACCCCCGCATCCACGAGGCGATCGCCGAGATACAGCCGCTCCACGCGCAGGCGCTGAAGCTTCGGGCGCTCGGTGGCCTCTCGCACCGCGAGATGGCCGGTGAGCTCCACATGACGCCGGCCCAGGTCAAGGCGTTGCTCCACCGTGCCCGCAGCTCGTTCCGGAGGGCCTGGGACAAGGCCGAGGGCTGGGCGCTGGCCCCGCTCGTCGGCATCCGCAACCTCTTTTCGAACCGTTCCGCCTCCGAGGCCTCGTCGAACGTCCTCGGGCTCACGCCGAGCTTCAGCCCGCTGCTCGCCGAGCGCGTGGCGGCCTCGGCCGTGATCGTCGCGGTCGCCCTGTCGGGCGCACCGACGCTCCCGGGCGACACCGAGGCGGACAAGCGCCGCGGCCCGTCGGTCGCAGCCGCCGTTCCCGAC
>JALZEG010000344.1 GCA_030862185.1 Actinomycetota bacterium | reverse complement strand
CCAAGGCCTTCTACCGGCCGTACGAGTGCCTCACCGACGACGGCGTGAGGTTCCACGCGGTGCTCGGCAACCACGACGTGCAGACGGACAACGGACGGCCGGAGATCCGGGACGACGCGTTCGGGATAAGCGGCCGCAACTACGTCGTGCAGACGGGCGGCGTCCGCTTCGTGCTGATCGACTCGAACAACGTGAACATGGACTTCCTGCGTCGCGCGACGCGAACCGAGGACGGCGACCGCTGGACCGTGGTCGCGATGCACCATCCGGTGTACTCGCCGGGGAACGGGCACGGCTCCGAGCCGGGCTTCCGGCCGCGGCTCCCGCGCCTGTTCCGCAGGCGCGGCGTCGACCTCGTCCTGCAGGGTCACGACCACATCTACGCGGCGACGAAGGCGTTGCGGGGGATCCGCTACGTCGTGACCGGCGGCGGGGGGGCCGGGCTCTACGGCTGCACGCACAAGTCGTTCAGCGCGCGCTGCGAGGAGCGCCACCACTTCCTGTACGTGACGGCGACGGACGAGGAGCTGACGGTCCAGGCGGTCCCGCCCCAGGGGAAGGTGTTCCACACCTTCACGACCGAGGGGTTGGACTAGCCGAGCGAGAGGGCAAGCAAGCGCGGACCCGTTCGTCCTCGCGTCCCGCCGACGCTCCACCTGCCGGACTTAACTGACGCTCGCCAAAAATAGTCCATTCGCGCTATTCAACCTCGTCGCCGTTTTACTTACCGTTGCCGCCGTCAGTTGAGGATTCGTTGACCGCGCCGGAAGTCGCGGCAACCCGAGCACTGCCACCGGCGTCTGCGCGCGGCGTCCACGGCACGCGGAGCGATCCGATTTGGAAGCGGGGACGTTCCCCATTCACATTGGGAGGCACACTTGTATCGAGCACGGCAGCTCCTGGGCGCAGGAGCGATTACGGCATTGATCTTGGCGGCGGTCGGCGTGCCGGGCGCGGCCGCTACGCCAGCCGCGGCACAGCCGGACGAGCACGCGCATCCGCGGGCGGACTGCGCGGCGGCGGACCCGAACCCGCCGAGCGACGAGCAGCTGCGGGCGAACAGCTGCCGGACGATGGACGCCGGCGGCTATCAAGAGGACCGGCAGTACATGCTGTCGGGGGACGAGGGGACGAACGAGACGGAGGTCAGCGAGGCGGCAAACTCGACCTGGTTGTCGAACCACTGCGCCGCGACGCTCTCGGACACAACCCGCGAGTACTACACCGTTGCGAGCCTGGCGTTCGCCGACGACCCGAACAAGACGGCCGACGACCTGACGTCGACGCAGAAGGACGGGTTCAGGGACAAGATCCGCCAGGAGCTGAAAGGCGGCGACCGGGTGATCCACCAGTCGGGCGGCACGGGAGACGGGTTCCACCGGCGGGTCGCGTGCTCGAAGAACTCTGCCGGCGCATACGACCGGATCGCGGTGCGCTTCTTCAACATCTACTCCGACCGCACGGGTGACGGAAGGGTGAGCTGCGCGGACGTGACGCACTACATCAAGAACACGTCGCCGTACAACAACCCGAAGGTCCGCCACATGGTCTACATCCACACGAGCATCGACGGACCCAGCAACGACTACTGCAACTACATGACCGGAGATACACCGTTCAGCTCGCAGCCTGGTCTGTCGAATCCCGCGAACTCGACCTGGTCGGTAGCGCTCTCGGAAAATTGGGAGAAGGAGGGGATCGGCGGCTACAGCGTCGCCATCACGAACCAGGAGCTGGGCCACACGCACGCTTTGATCGCGAACAGCGAGTGCACGTCGACCGACAAGACCAAGTGCGCGCCTGGCGTCGAGGCGGGGAACAAGGCCCACACGTACGACTGGCCCGACTTCATGAACGGGGGCGGGGGCGCGTACTACTACCAGCCCGGTTACATCCCGCCGCTCGGTTACCGCCCGCAGGTCAACTGCGAGACGCAGTCGAAGTCGGTCTTCGGTACGACGAGCGACCTGTGGACGGGCGGCTACGTCGACTGCGGCCGGGACACGTACTGGAACCCGAACCCCGGCGTCGGCACGTGGCTGTGCACGCACTACAACTACGCGACCGACTCGCCGTACTTCAACAAGAAGTACTCCCGTAGCACGTCGTGCCCGGCATAATGGGCGTGACGTAACAGGACCATTGTCGGAGGGACAGCACGATGATTGCAAAGCTTCCTGCTCGCACCACGAGGGCCGCCGCGGCAGCGGCGACCCTCACCCTCGCCGCGTCTGCGATGGCGCTGGCGGACACCCGCCGGATCTCGGATCCCCGAGACCGGTCGCAGAAGGTCGACCCGGTGGCGGCGGAGCACGCGCACCACGAGTCGCTGGACGGCGTCCTGACGCACACGGTGGAGGCGGCTGAGCCGATCTCCGCGGGCGAATTCCTGGGGATGAACCTCAGGATCTGGCTGCCCGACGGCGACGTGGCCCCCGACCGCGAGGTCCACGTGGGCGAGAACCCGGACGGCTCGTTGTACGCACTGGTCAGCGACTCCAAGGGGAGGACGAGGGGCTACGGGAACGCCTGGATGCCCAACCGGAGGACGATCCGGGTCGATCTGGCCGAGATGACGCTCGCGCGGAAGCTCGCCTCGTACCGGTGGCGCGCCCTGGTCACCTTCGAGTGCTCCTCGTCGGAGGGACAGTGCACGGCGCAGCGCGATCGGATCCCCGACTCGGGCCGCATCAGGCACGACGTGTAGGTCGCCGGCGACGCGGGGGCCCGGCGCTCTAGCTGCTAGGGCTCGTTCCTCCCGTCGAACAGGTTCGACACCGAGCCTTCCTCGAACACGGCCTGGATCGTGTCCCCGATCAGCGGCGCGATCGAGCGCACGAGGATGTTCTCGATCTGCTTCTCCGGCCCCATCGGCAGCGTGTTCGTCAACACGAGCTGCTCGATCCGCGAGTTCTTGATCCGATCGATTGCCGGGCCGGACAGGATCCCGTGCGTCGCCGCCGCGTAGACTTTGGTCGCGCCCGCCTCGATCAGCAGGTCCGACCCGTGCACCAGGGTGCCCGCCGTGTCGATCATGTCGTCGACGATCACGCAGATCTTCCCCGCGACCTCGCCGACGACCGTCTTGGTCTCGCTCTCGTTGCGCACGTCCTTGCGCCGGCGCTTGTGGAGGAAGGCGACCTGGCCGTGGAGGTCGTGGAACTCACTCAGGTGCCCCACCCACTTGTCGGCGAGGCGCACGCCGCCGGGGTCGGGCGACACGATCACGAAGTCGTCGTCGAGCACGTCTGTGAAGTGGTGGGCGAGCACCGGCATCGCCGTCAGGTGGTCGAACGGGACGTCGAAGAAGCCCTGGATCTGCCCGCTGTGCAGGTCGACCGAGATCATCCGGTCGGCGCCGGCGGCCTCGTACATGTCGGCCATGAGCTTGGCAGTGATCGGCTCGCGCCCCCGCGCCTTGCGGTCCTGGCGCGCGTAGGGATAGAGCGGGCACACGGCCGAGATCCGCTTCGCCGACGCCCGCTTTAGAGCGTCGATCATGATCAGCTGCTGCATGATGAAGTGGTCGACGGGGTCGCAGATGCTCTGGATCACGAACGCGTCCCAGCCGCGGACCGACTCGGCGAGGCGGGTGTAGTTCTCGGAGTTCGCGAACGTGGCGATCTCGACCGCGCCCAGCTTCATCCCCAGATGGTTCGCGATCTCCTCGGCGAGGGGCTGGTTGGCCTCGCCGGACAACAGGATCAGCCGCTTCTTGGTCGACACCTGCATGGGGAGCGAGTGTATCCGGAATGCCGCGTCCGGCCCCGTCGTTGCCTCCTCCAGGTGCCCGTCGGAGGAGGACGCGAGATGACTGCGGTGGACGAGCGAGCGGCGTTGGTGCGGAGCCGGTTGATCGAGCGGATCGAGCGCGTGGACCTGCGGGTGCGCGACGTCGAGGGCTCCCTGCGCTTCTACCGCGACGTCGTGGGGCTCGACGTGACCGAGCAGAACGCCGACCGATCCGCGCTCGCGGCCCCCGGCGGGCCTGTCTTCCTGACGCTCGACTCGACCGGTGTGTCGCAGCCGGCCGATCCCCACGCGACCGGGCTCTTCCACGTCGCGATCAGGTTCCCGGACAAGGCGTCGCTCGGCGACGCGCTGGCGCGGCTCGCGGCCGCGGACAGGCCCGTCGGTGCCGGCGACCACGCGGTGAGCGAGGCGCTCTACGTGAGCGACCCCGACGGGAACGGCGTCGAGCTCTACTACGACCGTCCCGTGGACGAGTGGCCGGCGCCGGTGCCCGGGATGATGGTCCCGATGGTCACGCTGCCGGTCGACCTGCACGGCCTTCTGGCGACCGGGCGGGGCCAGGACGCGGTGGGGGATCGCGCCGCCGCCGGCACCGGCATGGGCCACGTCCACCTCCAGGTCGCCGACGTCGAGACGACCGCGCGCTTCTACACGCAGGAGATCGGGCTGGACCTCACCGCGCGCATGGGGGCCGAGGCCGCGTTCCTCTCCTCGAACGGCTACCACCACCACCTCGGCGCGAACACGTGGCGGTCGCGCGGCGGACGCCCTGCGCCGCGCGCCAGCGCGGGCCTCGAGCGGATCGTCTTCGCGGTAGAGGAGGGACTCGACCGGCTGCGCCTGCGCCTGGCAGAGCACGGTCGCGACGTCTCCGGCGAGGACGGCACCCTCGTCGTGCGCGACCCGGACGGCGTCGAGCTGCGCTTCGTGGGGGCTCGCTAGCTACCGGAAGGTATAGCGGGCCTTTCCGTAGGCCTTCAATGCGGCGAGGTAGAACATCGCGTGCGTCGGCACGTGCGGCTGCGCTGACACCGTCGTCACGCGTCCACGGCGCTTGACCCAGCCCTGGCCGAGCAGGTGGGTGCGGTCGGTCGTCGGGACCTGCGCGACCCAGACGAGCCCGCGCCGCACCCGCTTCAGGTCGCGAGGGCTGCGTGCCCACGCGAACGCGTCGCCGAGCAACGCCGCGGTCTCGTCGCCACCGGTGTCGCGCCTCCCTCGCAGCGCGCGCGAGACGTAGCGGAAGTTCACCTCGGCCTGCGCGTTCGCCCGCTCCGAGCCGTAGCGAAGGAACCCCACAGGCCACAGCAGCGCGCCGCCGGTGTAGGGATCGGTCGTGTAGCAGTTGCAGTCCTCGTCGAAATACCGGTCGCGTATCGCGTCGCCGAGCTCCTCCCGGCGCGACGACCATCGCTCCGCG
The DNA here is from genome assembly GCA_030862185.1 of Actinomycetota bacterium. Taxonomy (GTDB): domain Bacteria; phylum Actinomycetota; class CADDZG01; order CADDZG01; family WHSQ01; genus JALZEG01. The sequence continues at coordinate 344 of JALZEG010000344.1, read as the reverse complement.
TTCGCCTGGGACGTCGTCGTGCCGAGCTCGGCCGCGGCCTTCGCGGCGGCGCCGAGGCCGAGCCATACCGCCTCGGCTCCGACGAGCGTCTGCGTGGGGCTCGCGCTGTTGCGCTCGGGGGCCGCGCACTGAAGGCGCGTCGCCGGGTCGCGGCAGATGTCCGTGAGGTACTGCGCGGCGCGCTGGATCGCCTCGTAGACCTCGTCGCGTTGCAGGAGGTACGCGCGGTCGCCGGTCTGCGCGAAGTGGTCCCACAACGTCCAGATGCCGAGGCCGGTCTGGTCGACCTCGTAGGGGACCGGGCCCCCGACGACGCCGTCCGCGTAGTAGTTCTGTGCCCAGTT
>JALZEG010000323.1 GCA_030862185.1 Actinomycetota bacterium | reverse complement strand
TGAGCGAAGAGCTCGTCGAGCTCCTGCTGCCCGCTCGCGTTCTTCCAGGCGCCGAGCACGGTCACCGGGTCGTTGCGAGACCAGATCGCACGGCGCGGCCCGGCGTCACCATTGTGAATGGCTATCTCTGCATCCCGGAGAACCGATCGAACCCATGTGAGGAATTCCTCGCGGTTGCTCATGACCCGATCATGACATCAGAAAGTCGACTTCGACGCTTCGCGCTCAGAACGGGTACTCGTCCTTGCGCCAGGCGCGCGGCTCCTCCGGCTGCGGCTTCGGCGTCCGCTCGAGCAGCATGTTGAAGAAAGGGGCGACAAACGGATCGGGCGCCGACACGGTGTAGGTGTGGAAGACGGTCCCGCTCTCGCGCGCGAACGCGATGTAGCTCGGGTTCTCGCGGAGCCCATCCTCGAGCTCCGCGCCAACCTGCTCGGACCATTCCTGAAGCCAGCCGGGCGGGTTGCCGACCATCTCCTGGACCTCAGGGATCTGCTGCGCCTGCTCTTCGGTCAACGCAAGCCCGAAGTCGAAGGCGAACTCGGTCCCGTACGTCGACACGTAGGGGAACTGCCAACCCATCCGCTTCTTGTAGGCGGTCAGGCGGTCGATCGGGGCCCGCGAGAAGCAGAGGAACGTGACGTCGCGCTTGTTCAGGTGGATCAACTGTCCATCGAACCCGTCCGCGAGGCTCGTGCAGCCGGGGCATGCCCCGGCCTCGTAATCGGGCCCGTACATGATGTTGTAGGCGAGGAGTTGTGAGCGGCCATCGAACAGCTCGGCGAGGGTCTTCTTCCCATTGTCGGTCTCGAACGTGTACTCCTTCTCGACCGGGACCCAGGGGAGCTCGAGCCGCTTCCTCTTGATCTCCTCGTTTCGCTCGGCGTGCTCGGCCTCGAGCTTCGCCAGCTCGTCGCGTGCTGCCTGCCACTCGTCGCGCGTTCCAATGTCGTGTCCAGCCACCTCGTCTCCCTCCTGTGAGCCCGGTCGCTGCGACCGATTCGATGCCTGGGCCGCAAGTTACTCCGCCGCCAACTAGGTGACTCCAAATCGCCCGCAAACTCATCGCGACGGGTTGCCGTACTGCGTCCAAATTGCGTCCATCAGAACGGTCACGCTGTAGAGACCAGTTAGATCAAGTGACAGTCCCATCACCTAGCCGGTATCCCTGCCTGGCATGAACGTGATGTGTCGGCACCTCCGTCAGGGGGCATCAACCTCCGCGAGGACAGGTTTTGCCGAACCTGCCGCGGGCACAGAGGAGGCGGGAGATGACCGATTCGGTCGTTGGACGAGGCTTCGCCCGAGTGTGCTTGGTCGGGGGACCCATCCTCGTTGCGATTGCGGCACTGCTATTTGGCCCGGTTGCAGGAGGCGACCATGCCGAAAGGCTCCAGGACGTTAGGGACAACTCAGGGCTGTTGGTGGCAGCAGTGAACTCCCTCGGCGTCGGCCTCGTGTTGATGGCCTTCGCGGTCCTCCACGTGGTTCAGCGTTTGGCGGGGGCCAGCCCCGTGGCCGCTCGCGTCTTCGGCTTCATGCTGGTCGCGGGCATGATGCTCTCGCACTTCTTCGAAGGCTCGGACATCACACTGCGTGGTCTGGCTCTAGCTGCTGATCCGGACGTTGGAGTCGCAGTGCTCGAAAAGGCGGAGGACGCGTTCGTCATCCACTATCTCATCGCCCCGTTCTACGCGCTGGGCGCTCTTGGGCTTGCAGTCGTGGCGGCCCGATCGGGCATCGTTCCAGCCTGGTCAGGCTTGTTCTTCGCGGCATGGCTCCTGATTCCCGTGGGCATCCTCTCGGGCGTCACGCCGATCGCGGCGATCGGAGCGCTCGGTCTTTTGATCGCGTTCTGGCCGTTCCTCACCGATAGGCCCACAATCGCGAGCGGCCCTCAGCCCCAAACATAGCGAGAGTCGTCGTCTCAATCGGGAGACTACGCGAGGACGTGCAAGCCGCTCATCGGCAGGCTGTAGAGGGCGCCCCGCCAAAATCGAGCGTCGCTATCGGGACGCGCCTAACGGTTGCGACGTACGTCCGACACCGCCCTGCCGCAGACGGAGCTCTCGTCGTCGACGGTCTTCTTGGCGACGGCACGGTAGGCGCCGACACGATCTCGCAGGTTCACACGGAATCGCCCCTCGGCGTCGGTCCGCACGAGCTTCAGGTTCCGCCAGATGCCGTCGGTCCTCCGCTGGACGGCGAGCGGGACGTGCTCTACGCAGACCCGGATGTCCTCGAGCCCGACGATGCGGCCGCCGGCGATCAGAGACCGCTTGAGATACAGCGTGACGTCTCGTTCGATCACGCCGCCCGATGAGCTGCTCGTCGGGGACGGAGACGCGACGCGGAAGTCGGTCGCGGTGTCGTCGGTGTCGTCGGCCTCGTCGAGCCGCGTGGGGTGGCCCCGTTCGACGGCGCGCTCCATCGACCGGTCCGGCTGGAGCGCCTCTGGGGCGCCGAAAGGCGCGCCCGTGCCCGTCGCATCCCCCGCGTAGTCCCCCCAGGAGACGCAGTCGATCGGCGCGGTCCCGTCCGAGAAGCACACCTTTCCGCCCGACGCCGCTATCACCGGATCCATGATGAGATCGGCCTCGATCCCGAACCTCGCCTGCGCCTCGGGCGTGGCAACGAGCGCGTACGCGCCGGATCTGCCGTTCGATAGGGCTCGGTGGAACGCGAACGAGCCGACCTCCAGCCCGGACGCGTCGTAGACGACGATCCGCCGATCTGCGAGGTCCGTCTGCCCCGAGGCGTACGTCTGGAGCTCCACGTACTGCGAGTCGGGATCGTCGGCCGCTCCTGCGAAAACCTCGGTGATCTTTACGAGGTGGAAGCTCGCGAGCGCGGGCGACGAGAAGACGAGCGCTGCGAACACGCAGCCAAGGATCGCGACGGCGTGACCGCGCCTGGGGCTCATCCCGATTCCGTCACGCCGTTCCGACCCATTATTCAGTCAGTAGACGTCGAGGTAACCGAGGAGTCAACGGCGTTTCGGGCAGGAGAGCCTCAGTTGCCCCCCGAAGAGTCACTCCAACGGCTTCAGCGGGGAAGCCCGGGGTGAGGAGGTATTGGATGCGTCGAGCATCAACAGTCCTGTTGTCGCTTGTCTTGCTCATCGGGGGTGCGAGCACGGCTTTGGCGCCTGCGGCTTCGGCCGACGCCGACTGGTGTGGCATCGCGGGCAACGTGGTGCCACCTGTCGAGGACGACTGCAGGGCCACTTTGGCATTCGTCGGCGACACCATCGATCGTCAGGCAGACAATGTGTTCTTCGTGTTCTGCACGGTCTTCCCGGATCACCCGGCCTGCCCCTAGCGAGCGCGCCGCGGGACACTAGTGCACGAGCAAAGAGGGGCCTCAGGGCCCCTCTTTCGCGCGGGGATGCCACGGGATGCTCGCGGCTAATCGGCTCCCAGTCTCCGGATCCGGTCCGGCTCCTCGTTCAGTTTCGTCAGCTTCGCCAACGCCTTGTCGAACAGCTCGTCGAAGTTCTGGCGGCCACGCTTGCGCTTGAACGGATCGATGTGCGAGATGAGCTGGTACTGGAAGTACTGGTGGAAGACGCCCATCTCCTTCGCCGCCGCGATCACGTCCTTGACCAGCCGGTTCGCCTCCAGCACCCGCTCCGCTCGCTCCCGGCGCACGGCGTGCGCGTTCTCGATGGTCCTCCTCAAGAAGAAGTCGCACTTCCTCAGCAGAGGCTCGAACGCGCTTCCCGCGAGACGGCCGGGTCCCTCGTAGGCGAGCCCTAGCGTCACGTAGTAGGCGCGGTCGATCGACTCCTCCACCTCCGGGTCGTTCTCCTTCAGCTCGGGCTGAGTCTCGAGAAAGGACCGGTAGATCCCCAGCGACACGACCGCCTTCTCCCGGATGTTGAGGTCCTTCTCGACGTTCAGGTTCATCATCCGCGAGGCGAGCCTGCGCGGGACCACGAGCACCGGCAGCTTCCGCAGCCCGACCTCTCGCGCGGCCTGGAGCCGGTGCTGGCCGTCGATCACGAGGTATCCGGGCTTTCCGTCGCCCTCGGTCTCTATCGCGACGAGAGGCACGATGAACCCGATCTTCTCGATCGAGGAGACGAGATGCTCGACGTGCGCCGGGCGGGGTTTGCGTTGGTGCTCTACCACTTGCAGACGGTCGGCGGGCAGCGTCCTCAGGACGATCGTCTGACGCTTGTGTGGGTCCTTGAACGTGAGCTCGTTCTCCACCACGACCAGAACCCTAGTCGAACGCCTGCCGGTCGCGTGGGCGCGAAGGTGTACCCGTGGCAGTCAAACGATGGCGCCGCCGGGTACTCGTGGCAGGAGCGTTGCTCTTGGGACTCGGCGTCACCGCGTGGGCGATCCCTTGGACGCGCTCTCGCATCAAGGCGCTGGGCGTCGTGTCCGACCTCGCAGGGCTCCCGTTGCCGCGGCCGTGGACGCGCCAGGTCACGGTAGAGGAGGTCCGGCTCGCTGCAGACGTCACGGGTGACATGTACGACGGCGGCGAGGACGCCCCCGTGATCCTGTTCGTCCCCGGTGCGACCCGCAAAGGGCGCGACGACGCACGCGTGATCGAAGCCGCAACCGCGCTGGCGCAGGCGGGCCGGCGCGTGTTCGTCCCGGAGCTCCGCCTCTACGAGAGGATCTTCCATCGCTCCGACGTCGAGCGGCTGGTTGCCGCGATCCAGGCCCTCGCGCCAGAGGAGCGCGTCGGCATCGTGGGCTTCTCGTACGGTGGATCGTTCGCGCTGATCGCCGCGAGCGACGCTGCGGTCACCGGAGACGTCGAGTACATCGCGACCTTCGGCGCGTACTACGACCTCACCCACGTCATCCAGGGCGTCACGACGGGGTCCACGACGCTCGACGGCGATCTCGTGGACTTCGACACCGTCGAGGAGGCCCGCGGCATCCTGTTGCAGGCCGCGGCCCGTCTCGTGGGCGGCGCGCACGCGGACGAGCTCGATCACGCGCTCGAGGCGCGTGACGCGTCGGGCCTCCCGCCGGACGCGGCGCGCGTCTACGAGCTCCTCGAGAACACCGACCCCCGCCGGAGTGACGAGCTGGTCGCGGCGCTCCCCGAGACGATCCGCGCGACGCTGGGCGCGTTCTCGCCCTCGAACCACGTCGAGGACCTCGACGTCCCCGTCTTCGTCATGCAGGCGAAGAAGGACGCGGCGACGCCGTGGACCGAGGCGGTGCTGCTGGAGCGTGCCCTGCCGCGAGCGCGCCTCGTGACGCTGGACCACTTCTCCCACGTCGACCCGCCCGGCATCGGCGGCTGGCTCAGCGACGGCCCGCAGGCGTGGCGGTTCGTGTCGTGGATCCTCGAGGCACAGGAGTAGCCGCACTCGCTAGTCGGGCAACACCACGGCGAAGCGAGCTCCTTCGCGCGGGCGGCTGTCTACGTGAATGTCCCCGCCGAGGGTCTCCGTGATTCGCTTCGCGAGAGCAAGTCCCAGACCGGCTCCGGGAGTCGAGCGCGCCCCGTCGCCCCGCCAGAACGGTTCGAAAACGCGGTCGAGCTGTGAAGCGGGGATGCCCTCACCAGTGTCCGCTACCACGACCTCGAGCCGATCGCTGTCGGCACGCGCCTGGACGCGAACCGTGCCGTCCGCCGGCGTGTGTCGGATCGCGTTCTGTAGCAGATTCTGCAAGACGCCGGTGAGCCTCGGCGAGCAGAGATGCTCTCCCGCGGCCCCCAGGTCCGTTTCCATCCGGAGTCCTTTCTCCAACGCATTCCCCCGGCACGCATCGACGGCCGCAGCAACGACGGTCTCGAGCCGCGCCCGCCGAGACTCGGCCGCGATCGCGCCGGCGTCCAGTTGCACGAGCTCGAAGAGATCGTCCACGAGCCGGCTCAGCGACTGAACCGACTGCTTCATCTCGGTGATGTACGTACGCAGGCTTGCACGATCGTCCACGACACCGTCGTCGATCGCCTCGACCATGGCGCGCAATCCGGCGAGAGGAGTGCGCAAGTCATGGGATACCGCGGTGACGAGATCCCTTCTCACCCGGTCGGCACGGCGCTCGTTCTCGATCGTTTCTTGCAGCCGTTCAGCCATGCGGTCCAGAGTCGCCGCCAGGAGGTCCAGCTCCGGGCCCGCCGGATCGGAATCGGAACGCGTGCCGAGACGCCCGGCGCCGACCTCGCGTGCGGTTGCCGTCAACCGGTCGACGGCCGCAACCATCGATCGCGACAGAGCGATCGACGCGCCGATCCCGGTCGCCACCGCGTAGACGAGCAAGACCGTGAGCTGCTGGGCGTCGTGCTTGCTGACGAACATCTGTTGCGCAAGGACGACGAGATTGACGAAGATCGTGCCGCCCACGAGGAGCGCGATCGTCACGAGCCGCTGGCGGATCGACATACGCTGTAGACGCGTCCCCGCGATCGCGACCAGCAACGACGTAACCGCCACGGACACGAACAGAAGGATGCCGAGGTGTCTCAGGTCATGGCCGGTCGCGCCGGTTGCCGCTGCCACTATGAGCGCGCCGGCCGAGCCGACCACACCGGCAGCGGCAATCGCCGACCCCACTCGCCGCCCACTCATGGGTCGAACCGATAGCCCGCACCCCATACGGTGACGACGTGTTGCGGCCGCGAAGGGTCCGGTTCGATCTTCTCGCGCAGTCTGCGCATGTGCACGGTGACGGTCGAGGGGTCACCGTCGAACGCGAAGTCCCACAACTCGTCGAGCAGCTCGCCGCGCGTGAAGACCCGGCCCGGATGCGAGGCCATCAGATAGAGGAGGTCGAACTCTCTCGGCGTCAGGGTGACCTCTTCGCCGGTCCGAGTCACACGTCTGCCGGCGCCTTCGATCACCAGTTCGCCGAACTCGAGCGTCTCCGCCCGTGTCTTCGACGCTCGTCTCAGGACCGCGCGCACGCGGGCCAGCACTTCCTTGGGCGAGAAGGGTTTCGCCACGTAGTCGTCGGCTCCGACTTCGAGACCGGCGATTCGATCCGCTTCCTCACCCTTGGCCGTGAGCATGATCACCGGCGTCGGACCGCTGCGTCTGATGACCTCGAAGACGCCGAATCCATCGATCCGGGGCAGCATGAGGTCGAGGAGAACGAGGTCCGGGTGCTGCCCTTCGAAGGCAGCGACCGCGGCCTCTCCGTCCTCGGCCGTCGCAACCTTGAAGCCGCCTCGCACGAGGTAGCGTCTCAGGACGTCTCGCACGATCGGGTCATCGTCGACGACCAAGACCAGACCCTCGTTCATGCCCCCATCCTCTACTCGAATCCTTTCCAAATGCTTGCGGACACGTCCCGTAAGGCCTTCGTAAGGCCGGCATCTCTAGCTTTTTGGAGCGTCCGTCGACAAAGGAGGCCGGATGTCCACCTCGGGCTCGCCGCTGCGCCGCCGCCGTTGGCTCCCGTGGGCGGTGGTCGCGCTCGTGCTTCTCATCGGCTTCGTCTTGTGGTTCTTCGAACCCCAGGCGCTGTTGTTGGACGACCCCGTCTCCGAAGCCGCACCTACGGTCGACGAGGCGCCAAGCTCGGGCGACAAGACCGCTGCTGACGACGGCTCCTCCTCGGGAGTCGTCTCCGAAGGAGACTTTCGCCCCCTCGGCCACGACGCGCGCGGCCGCGCTCTGATCGTCGAGGCGGCGGACGGCAACACCTACCTGCGATTCGAGGACTTCGAGGTCGAGAACGGCCCGGACCTGAAGGTCTATCTGTCCCGCGCGGAGGCCGACGCGCCGCAGGACCAACTCGCAGACCACATCGTCGATCTCGGCGGCCTCAAGGGAAACATCGGCGATCAGAACTATCTCGTGCCGGGGTCGGTCGATCTAACGCAGTATCGCAGCGCGGTCGTTTGGTGCAGGCGTTTCAGCGTCGGCTTCGCGGTCGCGCCGCTGGACGTAAGGGGTTCGTAAGCATCGTCTTCATAACGTCACGGCGACGGTTTGTCGCTGCAAAAGGAGGGCGAAAATGAAGCGATCGGTTGCGCTGTTTGCGGGCCTCGTTGTCGGTCTCACGCTCATCGCGCCCGCAAGCGCGTCGCATCTCCGGCGGACGCACGAGATAAAGCTCCGACCCTCAGGGCTCGAGCACCTGGATCAAGGCTTCTACGAGCTGTGGGCGGTTCACGGAGAGCGCAAGATCTCGGCGGGCTCGTTCAACGTCGATTCCGAGGGAATGCTCGTGGACGGCTTCGGCCACCGCGCCCGCTTCTTCTCGTCTCGCAACCCTGCCCGCGCTGACGCCCTCGTCGTCACGATCGAGCCCCTTCCAGACCCCGATCCCGACCCGAGCGGAATCGTCGTCCTCACGGGACGGCCGCGAGGGAACTCGGCCCGGCTGAGCTTCCCTGCGGATCTGTCGGAGGCAGGCGGCAGCTTCATTCTGGCGACGCCAACCGACGAGGAATCGACGAACGAGACCGCGGGAGTCTGGTTCCTAGATCCCGATCCTGCACCGGGGCCCTCCCTGCAGCTTCCCGATCTCCCCGACGGATGGATATGGGAGGGATGGGGCGTGACCCAGGACACTCCGCTCAGCTCCGGGCGCTTCGGCATGGCCGCCGGAGCCGACGATTCGAGCGAATTCTCGGGCCCGCTACCCGGTCCTCCGTTCCCGGGAGAGGATTTTCTCTCGAACCTGCCGCAGTCGGTGGATCCTCCGGTGGACTTGGCCGACGGTTCCTCGGCGATCGTCATTACGATCGAGCCCGATCTCGGCGGCAACGATCCGACGGGCGCCGGACCATTTTCGATCAAGCCTTTGTTGCGGGCGATCCCCGCAGGTTCCGCCGATCACCAGTCGATCGAGCTGGTGCGCGACCTCTCGAGCGTGCCGGGAGGCAAAGCCTCCTACTGAGCCGGCCGGCGAGGCGCGGTCAGGGCTCGCTATTCGAACCCTTCGGCCTACGCGTCGGCCGGGGGAATGTTCGCGTTCAGCCGGAAGAAGTTCGTCGGGTCGAACTTCGCCTTCAGGGCCACCAAGCGGGACCATTGCTGCGGGCTGTAGGCGCGCGCACGGACGCGCTCGTTCGGGTCGTCGCTCGTGAAATTCACGTACACCCCGCGGCTGTGCGGTTCCAGAGCTCCGAAGAAACCGCGCACCCATTCGACGTGGCGATCCGGCTCCGGGTCGTCGGGCCTCCACGCCGCCACGATGTTGATGTCGTGCGCCGCGCTGCGATTCGGGAAAGCAGCGTCTTCCTCCGGGACGCGCGCCACCGCTCCTCCTTGCGTGAACAGCGGTACGGTCGTGAGCGGCGACGTGATCCGCCGCGCATGCTCCACGACGATCCCGATGGTCTCCTCGTCGAGCGGCCCGAGCTTGTGCGACTTCCAGTAGTAGTGCAGCCCGTGGGGGACGGCGGGATCGAACATCTTCTGGTGCGCCACGTAGGGCTTCGGAACCATCGTGTCGAGGACCGGCGAGCCGAATTCCCTGACCGGCCGCAGGACCTTCTCGCCCTCCTCGACCGATCCCGTGTGCATCGGCACGATCGCCACTATCGGCTTGCCGTGCAACTCCGACGGGATGACGGGAAGTGGTGGCGCGAGACGCAGGTTGGCCATGATCCCGACCTCGTCGGGGGCTTCCGCGACAAAGTCGCGCAGGAACGCCAGCACCGCCGGGGCGTCGTCCATGGGCCACACGACCATCCCGGCAAGGATCGTCGGACCGAGCCGGTGCAGCTGGAGTTCGAAAGAGGTCACGATCCCGAAGTTGCCCCCGCCCCCGCGTAGTCCCCAGAAGAGGTCGGCGTTCTCTTCGGCGCTTGCCACGACGAACTCGCCGTCCGCCGTGACGACGTCGCAGGACAGCAGATTGTCGATCGACAGGCCGAACTTGCGCATCAGGTGACCGATCCCACCGCCGAGGATCAGGCCTCCGACACCCGTGTGACTGACGATCCCACCCGTGGTGGCGAGTCCGAAGGCCTGGGTCTCCCGGTCGAGATGCTCGTTGAGGCAACCACCCTCGACCCGGATCGTCTGCGCCACGGGGTCGATCCGCGAGCCGGTCATCGCCGACAGGTCGATCACGATTCCGTCGTCGCAGAGGGCATGACCGGCGACCGCGTGCCCGCCGCCCCGAACGGCTATGACAGAACCGTGGTCGCGCGCGAAGCGGACGGCCGCACGCACGTCGGCGACCCCCCGGCAGCGGGCCACGAGCGCCGGCCGCCGATCGATCTGACCGTTCCAGATCTTCCTCGACTCGTCGTAGCCCGGGTCCTCCGGCGGGATCAGCTCGCCGAGGAAGTCTCCTCGAAGACCATCGATCGCGGCTGGGTTCAGTGGCTCTGGCATGCAGGACGGCCTCTCTGTAGTCGGTTCGCTAGGGTCGCATGTTCCACATGTGCCGCGCCAGAAGCCACCCACCCGAGGGTTGCCGTTCGAGCAGCCATGCCTTCGTCGCGCGGAACTCCGATCTCGCGCCGCCGGCGTGGGCGACGAAGTCACCGTCGACGTGCGCCAGGGCGTAGATCCAGCGATCCCCGACCTCTACGACGTCGGCCGGCGTCGAGCGGATGCTCAACCGCCCTTCGTCGTAGCCCGCCTGCTCGCCCTTCGCGATCTCTTCGGGGCCGCGCTCGAGCTCGGCCCCCGGAGGGATACGGATGGCGTCCGGCGTGAACAGCTCGCCGTAGGCCGCCGAGTCGCCGGCATTCACCGCGCGCTCGTCCCCGAGACGGAGCCGCGACGAGGGTCTGGCGCAGGACGTGCTCCACCGGTTGCCCCAGGCCGAGGTCCACGACGAGCGACAGCCCCGCCACCAGCTCGGCAAGACGAACCTCCGTCGTCCGGTCGGCGCCCATGCGAGGAATCTCACACCGATCACTGCTACCGGCAAACGACCCCGACCGGCGACTTGCCGGCGATCCGCTCCGCTGTTTGCATTGACGAGTCGGCCCGTGGCCAAGGGAGGAGAGACGTGATGACACGACGGAAGAAGGTCGTTGCTACCTTGTCGCTTGCGGTGATCGCGGGAGGCATCACGCTCGTCGCAGTGGGACCTGCGGGAGGTGCAGAGACGTTGCGGTTCCGCGTGGGGTTCCGAGCCTCCGAGTTCCACGAGATCGACAACAACTCCGACGGTGACGCCGACGACCCCGGCGACCAGGAGACGGGGAGCATCCTGCTGAAGCGACGTGGAGACAGGGCCGGACACCTCAACTTCCTCTGCGTCAACAGCGAGGCGAAGCCGCGGCGTGACTTGTGCTCGGGCACCGTTCGCGTGACCGGCGAAGGCACGGTCAGCGTGCAGGGGCTCGGAGCCAACGACACCAACCGATTCCGAGGCGCGATAACCGGCGGGACCGGGGCCTACCGCGGAGCACGCGGAACGTTCGAGCTCGCTTTCCGCAAGCCGTCGTTGACCTTGCGGATCATCAACTAGGTCGCTTCGTCGACGAGCTCGTCGCGGCGGAAGCCGAGGGCTTCGGCTCCACCGGATAACGATCGCGCCACGCGTTGTATCCGCCGGCAAGCGGCCGCGCCTCCAGGCCACGCCGGTGCAGCTGGAGCGCCACACGGGCGCTCGATCCCTCGTCGGGTCAGGTGCAGTACGGCACGATCAACCGCCCGGGCTCCTCGATCGGCCACGACGCCACCTCGTCGGCCGTGACGCGGACGCTGCCGGGGATCCGGCCGTCGTCGCGCTCGTACTGCGAGCGGCTGCGGACGTCCAGGACGAGAGGGGCATCCGGCCCCTGCACGAGGGAGTGAAGGTCTTCGACCGAGATGCGTTCGACGTCCCCGGGCGCGGACACGAAGAGTCCGGTTGCCGTCGCCTCCCGCTCTTCGGCCAGCGTCTCTCGCTCGAGCCTGTGTGCGTATCGGTTCACCAACGGCGTCGCGGACGCCCCATGGGCCACGACCGACACCGCGACCACCAGGCCGGCGGCGGCGAAGAGCACCTCGTTGCCCGGCACGCCGGCGAGCACGACCAGGAGGGCGAACAGCATGGAGTTCAGACCTCGGGGGCCGAACCACGCGATGAACATCTGCGCGCCCCGGCTGAGGCGGGCGGCGCGGAGGCTCAAGACGCCGCCCACCGCGAGGGGCCGGATGACGAAGATCGTGAGCCCGGCAAAAGCCAGCGCGCGGGGGAGGTCGAGGATTCCAAGCGAGCCCGAGACGACCACACCGAACATCACGAACGCGATCAGCATGAGCATCTCGGCTGCCGCCTCGCCGAACTCGAGGAAGCAGTCGCACAGCTCGCGGTCGAGGATCGTGACCGCGAAGCCCGCGGCGAAAGCGGCCAGGAACCCGTCTCCTCCCACGGCCACGCCCGACGCGTACGCACCGAGCACGAGCCCGATGCCGTAGAGCGCCTGGTACTCGCGGCGTATCCCGAAGCGAGCGTCGGCACGCGCCATCAGGTCGGCGCCCACGGCCCCGACGGCGAATCCCACCACTGGGCCGAGGACGAGCAGCTCGACCGCGAACCGGGCCCACTCCGCTGCTCCGCCGACCTCCTGGTTCCCCACGGCCACGAGGACCAGGAGCAGCGGTAAGACGATCACGTCGTTCGTGCCCGCCTCGATCTTGAGGGCTTGCCGCACCGATCCGGGGAGCCGTCTGTCCCTGACGACGTCTCTGAGGACGACGGGATCCGTGGACGACAGGATCGCGCCGAGCAGGAAGGCGATCACCGCCGAGACGTCGAGAAGGAGCATCGCCGAGCCGCCCACCATCAACACGATGAGCAGCGTCCCCGGGCCGAGCGACAGGGCCGGCACGAGCCATTCGTGACGCTCGCGCGCGAACTCGAGGTTCACCGCGTCGAGGAAGAGGACGAGCGCCAGGGTCAGCGTCGCCACGAGCTCGAGCAGCGGATCGTGTGCGCCGATGTGGACAAGATCGAGCCCGACCGGCCCCAGCAGAAAGCCGAGGCCGAGGAACAGCATCGGGAACGACAACGGCGCACGTTCGACGAGCCCGGCGACGAGCGCGGAGATCGTCAGCACGAGCGCCATCAAGGCGAAGCCGGGGACCAGGTCCACTCCTTGATTATGGCGAGCCGCGCCGTACGAGGGAGTCCCCCGCCGCGTCGGCGAAGCGAACGAGGATGGGCCCCGTGATCGCGAGGATGAACACGTAGCTGATCGCAAGGGCTTCGAAGTCCGCGGCCACACCCGCCGCGGTCGCAAGTCCGGCGATCGCGATCGAGAACTCACCGCGTGCCGTCAGCATCGCCCCGGCACGGATCCGGCCCCGCACTCCCACACCGGAGCGGGCAGCTCCGATCCAGCCGGTCACCAACTTCGTCACGAGGGTGAGCAGCGCCAGCGCGGCCGCCGGCGCCAGAACCGGAGGTATCGACGAGGGATCGACCGACAATCCCACGAACGCGAAGAACATCGCCGCGAACAGGTCTCGCATCGGCGAGAGCAACCCCTGCGCGGCTTCGGCCGCCGGTCCCGAGAGCACGATGCCGACGAGGAGCGCAGCGACCGCGGCAGAGAGGCCGAACACCTCGGCAGCGCCCGCGATGAAGATCGTCATCCCCAGGATCGTGAGAAGCAGCGACTCGTCGGAGCGGCTGAAGACGAGACGGCTGATCCCCACCTCGAGCTTCGTCGCGGCGCCGAGCAACAGGGCGACGATGACGACTCCGACGACGGCCGGGGCGAGGCTCGCGAGATCGCCCTCCCCCACCAGCAGCGCCGCCGCGACCGGCAGGTACAGGGCCATCACGAGGTCCTCGATCACGAGAGCCGAGAGGACCGAGGGGGTCTCGCGGTTCCCGGTCCAACCCTGGTCCGACAGGACCTTCGCGACGATGCCGGAGGAAGAGACGTAGGTGACGCCCCCGAGCACGACCGCGAGCACGATCCCCCATCCGAGGACGAGGCCGGCGGCAAGACCGGGCGTGAAGTTCAACAGGAAGTCGATCCCGCCCACCCGCGCCTGGGTGCGCAAGGTCGCGGTCAGCTCCGCGGCCGTGTACTCGAGTCCCAGCATGAAGAGGAGCAGGATGAGGCCGATCTCCGCCCCCACCTGCACGAACTCCTCCGCGGTGACCAGCGGGACGATGCCGCCTTCCCCGAACGCGAGCCCGGCCGTCAGGTAGAGCGGAATGGTGGGCATCCCCACGCGGGCGGCGAGGCGCGACAGCACGGCCAGCCCGAACAGGATGGCTCCCAGCTCGACCAGGACCTCGGGGTGCTCCACCCGCTAGCCGGCGCGCAGCAGCTCGACGGCCTGCTCTACCCCCCGGGCGGTCCCGACGACCACCAGGTAGTCGCCGCTGTGGAGCCGCTCGTCGGGCTCCGGAGCCGGAACCGCCTCCTCCCCGCGAACGATCGCCACGACCGAGACGCCGGTGCGAGACCGCATCTGCGCGTCGCCGATCGTGCGACCGGCATAGGCGGAGTCCTCCCGCACCGGAAGCCAGTCGATGACCAGTCCCTCGATCCGTTGCTGCAACTCCGCGAGCTGTTGAGCCACCCGCGTGGCACCGAGCAGCTCCGCCAGCGTGCGCGCGTCGTCGGGCGACAGCCCGAGCACGCGCTTGAACTCGTCGGGATCGTCGCGGCGCGAGACGTATATCTCGCGCAGCCCCGTGCGGTGCGAGATGACGCCGATACGGTTGCGTTCGGCGGTCTCGAACTCGTAGCGAACGCCGACACCGGGAAGCTTCACTTCGTGGATCTCGCTCACACGCGTCTCCCTTCGTGCGTCACGGCGGAGGAGGCACGCCCCCGGCCCGCAGGTTGGTCTCCAGCTCCGGCGGAACCTCCACGCGCCAACCCGCACGGGCGAGGTCTCGCCTGTCGATCTCGAGCTCGACCGGGTCGTGAGACCCGTAGGAGAAGCGGAACGTCCACCGCGCGCCCTGGTCGATGACCTGCCCCACGGTGAGGGTTTCGTGTGGAGGGATGGAGCCGAGACCGAGCCACCCCCCGTCGTCGCCGGTCACGTCGACGTTCGCCGAATAGTCGGTGTCGTTCACCACGACGACCCGATCGACGAAAGTCACGCTCCCGCAGCCGGCCGGAAGCAGCAGCGCCGCGACGAGCGGTGCCCATAGTCGACGCGGCATCTCGATCGACGTGGAAGAGGCGACTGCCGGGACGGTGCGCCGAGGGCGGCTCATCTCTTTCGCCTCCTTCGCTTGGCCGCCCCGGCGCGAGGCCGCGCCGGGGGTGAAGGGGTCCTCGACGGCGAGGACGAGCCGCCCCTGCTAGGTGCCGGGGCCGGTGCCGCTTCGGGAGGCGGCTCTCGCCGTGATTGCGGAACGGAGGCACCCGCGTCCTCGCCGGACAGGCGTTCGAACGCGACGGCGACCGGAGCCGCGGTGAAGACCGAGGAGTACGTGCCTATGAGGATCCCGACGATCAGCGCGAGCGCGAAGTCGGTGAGGGTCTCTCCACCGAGGAAGTAGAGGGCGACCAGGATGAACAGAGCACCGAGCCCCGTGTTGATCGTGCGCGGCACCGTCTGGAGACAGGCTTCGTTGGCGACGTCGGCGAGCCGGTCTCTCGGTCGCAAAGCCCGATGCTCGCGGATGCGATCGAACACGACCACCGAGTCGTTGATCGAGTAGCCGATCACCGTCAGCAACGCCGCCACGAAGACACCGTCGACGTCCTTTCCGAGCCAGGCGAAGATCCCCAGCAGGATCAACACGTCGTGGAAGAGAGCCACCACGGCCGACGCGCCGTACGTCCATCGGAACCGCACGGCCAGGTAGAGGAGCTGCGAAGCCAGGCCGATCGCCAGCGCGATCGCGGCCTTGCGCCGCAGCTCGTCGCCGATCGTCGGGCCGACGAACTCGTCCCGGACCTCGGTCGCCGAGCCGCCCACCGACTCGACTGCGGCCAGCACGTCTTCCTCTTCGGTCTCCGTGAGCTTCCCCGCTCGCACCGCGACGTTCCCCTCGCCAGTCTCCTGGACGACGGCACGGGGCAACCCCGCGGCGGCGAGCTCGGAGCGCAGCCGGTCGAGGTCGACGGTCTCGCCGGTCTCGTACTCGATCAGCCGGCCCCCGGTGAAGTCGAGACCGAACGTGAGGCCGCGGGAGAACAAGCCGGCCATCGCAACGGCGAGAACCACGCCGGAGATCGCGAACCAGAGCTTCGAACGAGACATCAGGTCGATCCGCCGTTCGGCCAACGAGCGCCGGAGGCGCCCTCCGACGTTCAGACCCAGGAGGCCCGGTCGAGCCAGACGCCGGCTTTGCAGCACGATCTCGGCGAGAAGACGCGTCACGACGAGAGCCGTGAACATCGAGGCAACCACGCCAACGCTCAACGTGATGCCGAAACCGCGGACCGCGCCGGCTGCGAAATAGAAGAGGATCACGGCGGCCAGCAGCGTCGTCGCGTTCGAGTCGGCGATGGCGCTCCAGGCTTTCTTGAACCCCGCCAGCACGGACGCGCGGACTTTCTTTCCTGCGGCGAACTCCTCCTTGCCCCGCTCGAACACCAGGACGTTCGCGTCCACCGCCATGCCGATGGCGAGAACGAACCCGGCTATGCCGGGCAGGGTGAGAGTCACTCCGATCGCGAGGAGGACTGCATAGGACAGCAGCCCGTAGATCAAGAGCGCGACCGCGGCGAGCACTCCCAGCAGCCGGTAGTACGCGACGACGTAGGCGATGGTGAGCAGCCCGCCGATGACGGCTGCCTCGACGCTGGCGCGCACTGCCGCGTCGCCGAGCGTGGGACCGACGGTTCTCTGCTCGATGACCTCGACGGGAACCGGCAGCGCACCGGCCCGGATCAAGAGGGCCAGGTCCTTCGCCTCCTGCTCGGTGAACGCACCGGTGATCGACGTCGGTCCCCCGCTTATGCCCTCGTCGCACTGGATGCTCGGGTCGACCTCCGGGCTCGAGATGACCTTCTCGTCGAGGACGATCGCGACGCGGCGCTGGGGCGCGCCCACCGGAGCGCACGCCGCTTCGCCCGTTACTTCCTCCCAGCTCTCAGCGCCTTCGCCGCGGAAGGAGACGCTGACGTACCAGGTCG
>JALZEG010000312.1 GCA_030862185.1 Actinomycetota bacterium | reverse complement strand
GTTCACGGTGCGGCCGGGTGAGACACGGCGGATGGACGCCGTCGCGGAGGGGCTGGGGGCCGCGTTCTCGGGCCGCGTCGCGCTCGAAGCGAGGCTGACGCGCAAGGCGGGCGACTACCGCCCGAAGGCCCCCGTGAACGTCGACGTCCGGATAGTGGACGACGCGTCCGTCCACTCGACGGTGGTCGAGGTCAGGGGGCCGGACGCGCTCGGGCTCCTGTACGCGATCACGGCCGGTTTGAGCGACCTCGACCTCGACATCCACGTCGCCAAGATCGACACGCTCGGCGCCCGCGTTGTCGACACGTTCTACGTCCGGGACGCCCGCGCCGAGAAGCTGGAGCCCGAGCAGGCGGCCGAGATAGAGCACGCAGTCGCGCACCGCGTGAAGGCGCTGTTCCGCTAGTAGGTCCGGTCGGTGGCGCGCTCGAACGCCAGGCCCAGACCCAGCGCGGCTTCGTCCCTTCCGCGCGCCGCCGTCAGCGTCACGCTCGTCGTCAGGCCGCCAGGGAGCTCGCCGCAGGGTAGCGACAGCGCCGGGACGCCGCCGAGGTTCATCGGCGCGTTCGCGCGGAGATGCGCCAGCTCCGCCGACGTCTGTCCCGAGGGCAGGTCGACCAGCAACGTGTCGAGCGGCGCGGGCGGCGCGGGGATCGTCGGCGTCACGACGACGTCGACCTCCTCGAAGACGCGCTCCCAGTCCGCGACCATCGTCCGCCGCACGTCCTCGGCCTGCTCCACGTCCCCCTCCCCCATGCTCCGTCCGAGCTCGAGCACCTGGAGGGTCGCCGGTTGCAGCAGGCCGGCGTTGCTCGTCAGCGCCTCCTCGAGGTACCCGGCGAACAGCGGGAGCAGCAGCCCGGGCACGGCGAACGTAGCCAGTGCGGCCGCCGGCAGCTCGACCTCCCGGACCTCCGCCACGCACCCGCCCAGGACCTCGACCGCCTTCTCGACGGCAGCCGCCACCTCCTCGTCCAGGTCGTCGAAGAAGAACGCCCGGGCGACGCCGAGCTTCAGGGCGCCCGCGTCCTCGGGCACGATCAGCTCTGCCGTCATCACCCCGAGGAGCAGCGCGACGTCCTGCACCGACCGGGCCATCGGACCGACGTGGTCGATCGAGCCGCCCTCGCCGACGAAGCCCGCCATCGGCACGCGGCCGTGCGTCGGCTTGAGCCCCGTGACGCCGCAGCACGCCGAGGGGACCCGGATCGATCCGCCGGCGTCGGTCCCGATCGCGACCGGCACGATCCCCGCCGCGAGGGCCGCGGCCGACCCGCCGCTCGACCCGCCGGCGATGCGGCTGCGGTCCCGCGGGTTCAGGATCGGTCCCGTCCGGGTGTAGGCCGAGGTCGTCCCCACGCCCCACTCGTGCAGGTTCGTGTAGCCGACGACGGCCGCGCCGGCCGCTCGGAGCCGCTCGACGACGGTCGCCGTCCCGGTGAGCCACGCCCCGTGGGCGCCGGAGCCGCACGTCGGGACGCGGTCGCGGTCCACGAACATGTCCTTGACCGCCAGCGGGATTCCCGCCAGCGGCCCCTCCAGCGAGACGGCCTCGTCCACTGCCTCGGGCCGCGTCTCCACGAACGCGTTCAGGTCCTCCGATTGCGCCCGCCCGAGCGCCGCCGCGACGACCTCGCGTGCATCGAGCTCCCCCCGTTCGAGCGCGCCGCGTAGCGCGTCGATGCCCGGCTCCGGCGCCCCGTCCACGGGCCGGGTTCTACACCGACAGGCCGAGCAGGAAAAAAGTGGGTGGGAATCTCTCAAGGGATCCGGAGGCGCTGCCGAAAGTAGAGGCACAGCAGCACCCAAGCGAGAACGGCAAACCCGTCGCAAGGCGGGGGCGCAAAGCCAGGGGCCCCACGAGGGCGGCCCAGCTACCGAACTGGGAGGTTCGCTATGAACGCTGTAAAGCGTGTCTTGATCGGAATCACCGCCGCAGCCCTCTTCGTGGGCGCCGCACCCGCCATCACCGCAGGAGCGCAGACGTCGCAGGGCGGCTGCTGGGAAGTGAAGGGCGCCGAGCGCGGCTTCACGAAGCGCATCAACAAGGTCCGCAACGTCGCCAAGCGCGGCATGCTCCGCCTCGACCCCGAGCTCTCCCGAGCGGCCCGCCTGCACAGCCGGGAGATGATGAAGCTGAACAAGCTGTACCACACGCCTTCCGACAAGCTCGGCCGCCGGGTCACGAACTGGACGATCCTCGGCGAGAACGTCGGAGTCGGCGCCGACGTCCAGAGCCTCCACGACGCGTTCATGGCATCGCCCGGCCACGCCCAGAACGTCCTCTACGACTCCTTCCGCCACGTCGGCGTCGGGACGATCAAGAAGGGCGGACGGCTGTGGGTGACCGTGATCTTCGAGGCGAAGACGAACCCCGGAACCCCGCTCCGGATGCCCCGCTGCTAATCGACCGCAGATCGGTACTGGGACCCTAGGCGCAGCACCCCCAAGCACACGAAACGACCTACGCGACCCGGCTCTTCTCCCAGCGAGCCGACCGAGACGAAGGCCCCGAACTCCCAGCGGGGCCTTCGTCGCGTCTGTAAAGAATTGAGCGGTGCTCTTCGCCGCACGGAGGGACGCTGGACCCGGGCCCCGACGGAACCCGGAGGTCGATCCCGTGCGTCTCACCAAAGTCCTCTGCATGACAGTCGTGGTTGCGGCGGCGAGCCTCCCAACAGTTGCGCCCTCGGCCGCCGCCGCGACCCCCTGCTTCGGCGAGAAGCCGACGATACGCGGGACGAACGGCGACGACCGCCTCCGCGGCACCCGGGGGCGCGACGTCATCCACGCCCTGGAAGGGCACGACGACATCAGGGGCCTCGGCGGCGACGACCTCCTCTGCGGCGGCAGGGGCTGGGACGAGATCTGGGGCGGGGGCGGCGACGACTCCGTGAGCGGTGGGCTCTCGCGCGACAGGTGGGGCCTCGGCGACTACCTGCAGGGCGGGGCTGGCGACGACTTGCTCCGTGGGGGCCGGGGGCGCGACTTCCTCCAGCACGGCCCCGGAAGCGACACGTTCGATGGGGGGCCGGGGGACGACACCCTTCGTCTGTTCAGCAGCAACGATGGCGCGAGGGTCGACCTAGCCCGCGGCATCGCGACGATCGGCGGGGTCACGGACTCGGTCGGTCGGGTCGAGCGCCTCATCGGGACCGAGTACCCCGACGTGCTGCTCGGGACCGCCCGTGACGAGATCCTGAAGGGGTGGGGCGGCGACGACCGCGTCAAGGGCCTCGGTGGCGACGACAAGCTGATCGGCGACGGTAGCGCCTGGTGCTGCTCGGCTGTCTATCGTCGCGATCCGACCGGCCGCGACTATCTCTCGGGAGGCCCCGGCGCCGACACGATCCGCGGCGACGGCAACAACGACGGTGGGAACGACACGATCCGCGGCGGCGACGGCCCGGACACGATCTACGGCGACGGCCTCTGGTCCCTCGGCGACAGTGGCCCGGGGAGGGACAGGATCTTCGGCGGGGACGGTGACGACACGATCTACGGTGACCACGTCTCCGAGTGGGCGAGCGAGGAGCCGGCGACAGGGCCGGGGGCCGCCGACACGATCGACGCCGGCAAGGACGACGACTGGATCCACGGCGAAGGCGGTCCCGACTCGATCGGCGGGGGGCCGGGCTACGACACCGCGAACGGCGGCAACGGGAACGACGACTGCGAAGAGGTAGAGAGCCGGGAGAGCTGCGAGGCTCAGGCCCCCACGGTGAAGTAGACCTCGGGGCTAGGCGCCGGCGCGTGGTCGCCGTCGCCCTTGAACCAGGTGATCGCCCGGTAGCGCGCGCCGGTGCTCGAGTCCGGCAGCGCGACGTCCGTCGAGTACGAGCCCGATTCGTCGAGCCGCCGGTTGCGCTTCGCGATCCGCGTCATCGTCCCGTCGACCTCGACCTCCCACACGCGCACCGTCACGCGCTTGCCGCGGTGCGGGGGCGCGACGGTCCCGGTGAGCCGGGCCGACGTCGTCCCGGCGGGGTAGTGGTACGTGCCGAACGCGTCGGCCACCGCGCCCTCGGGCGTCAGCGTCACCTCCGGCGTGACCCGGATCCCGATCTGCCGGCTCTGGCTCCCCCACGTGTCGTCGTTTCCGTCGTACACGACGAACGCCTTCGTGTTCGCCTGCGGCGCGAGCGAGAACGAGAACGAGCCGTCAGGACCCGTGGTCGTGGTCCCGGCCACGGTCCAGCCGCGGCCCCCCTCGTTCGTGTAGAGCACGACCGACTGGAGCGCGAGCGGCGTCCCGTCGCCGAGCGTCAACGTGCCCGCGACGGTCGTCGACTCTCCATAGGTCACGCGCCGCGGCTCCGCGTTCGCCTCCATGACCGAAGTCGCCTTGCCGTCGCCCATCACGGCGGCGGTGTCCCTGCGCACGCCCGGCAGCGCCGCGTAGAGAAAGTTCCCCGGACACTCCGTGTACCCGGCGTCGCGGTGCCCGGCGATGTACTTGAGCCGCCGCGTCTGGCCGGTCTCCGGGTTGCGATAGGTGTGCTCGCCGCGCGGCTTTAGGTCGTGGCGGTCCGCCTCCCACGCGAGGAGCTCGGCGAGCGCACGCCGCACCGCCGGCGGCGGCTGCACCTCGGAGAAGTTGCCCATCACGCTCACGCCCACGCTGCCCGAGTTGTATCCCGCGACGTGCGCGCCGGCGACCGCGCGGCCGGCGCGGTTCTCCGACGAGTGGACCTCCCACGGCGCGTACCTGCGCGCCCAGCGGCCCTCGTAGATCGTCCCGTCCCACCCGACGACGAAGTTGTAGCCGACGTCGCACCAGCCCTGGGTCCTCGTGTGGAAGTGGTAGATCGCGCGCATCGTCGCCTTCGGGTTCGAGTCGA
>JALZEG010000311.1 GCA_030862185.1 Actinomycetota bacterium | reverse complement strand
GGGCGCGCTATGTGGTAGCCCTGGCCGACCGTGCAGCCGAGCGCCTCCAGGCGCTCCATCGACTCGCGGTCCTCGATGCCCTCGGCGACCACGACGAGGCCCAGGTTCCGGCCGAGGTCGATGACCGAGCGCACGATCACCGCGTCGTTCTCGGACGACATCATGCCGCGCACGAAGCTGCGGTCGATCTTCATCTCGTCGACCGGGAGCCTGCGAAGGTACGCGAGGGACGAGTATCCCGTGCCGAAGTCGTCGATGGCGATGCCGATCCCCATCTCGTGCAGCCTCGTGAGGACCTCGATCGCTCTCTCCGGGTCCTCCATGATGCTGCTCTCCGTGATCTCGAGCTGGAGGGCGTCCGGGACCAGCCGGCACTTCGTCAACAGGGCGTTGATGTGACGCGGGAGCTCGACGTCCATCAAGTTCTTCACCGACAAGTTGACGGCGACCTTGAAGTCGGGGGATCCCGAGGTGCGCCATGCGAGGCACTGCTGCAGCGCCTCCTCGAGCACGTACGTCGTCATGGGCCCGATGAGACCCGTGTGCTCGGCGAGCCCGATGAACTCGTCGGGCGGCATCATGCCGTGGCGCGGGTGGTTCCACCGTACGAGGGCCTCCGCGCCGATGAGGCGGCGGGAGCCGAGGTCGATCTTCGGCTGGTACCACACGACGAGCTGGCGCTCCTCGATGGCCCGCCGGAGCTCCGCGACCAGCGCGAGACGGTTCGGGCTGTACTGGTCCTTGTCCGAGTCGTAGATCTCGAACCCGCTGTGCGACGCCTTCGCGATGTACATGGCGACGTCGGCTCGCTGCATGAGGGTCTCGGCGTCGGTCCCGTGCTGCGGTGAGAGCGAGATGCCGATGCTCGCGCTCACGTCGAGCGACAGGTCCTGCAGCTCGTACGGCTCCCGGAGGGCCTGCACCAGGTTGCTCGCCATGTCCGTCGCGCCGATGAGGGACCGCAGACCCGGCAACAGGATCGCGAACTCGTCGCCGCCGAGCCGCGCGATCGTGACGTCGGGGCCGAGGATGCGCCGCAGCCGGAACGAGGTCTCCTTGAGGAGGCTGTCGCCGGTCGGGTGGCCGAGCGTGTCGTTGATCTCCTTGAAGCGGTCGAGGTCCATGAGCAGGACGCCGACCATGTCGTTCCCGGCCTGCTCGATCGCCTGGGTCACGCGGTTGTGGAACATCGTCCGGTTGTAGAGGCCGGTGAGGGAGTCGTGCTGCGCCTGGAACTCGTTCTCGGCGGCCTGGCGCTTCAGGCTCTCGACCAGGCGGCCGTTCTCGAGCGAGATGCTGGCGTGGTTGGCGAGCGTCTCGACGAGCTTGAGGTCGTCGGAGTCGAACGTGGCGAGATCGTCGCGCAGGCGGTTGCCCACGAGAAGCGTCCCCATGATGCCGTCGGGTCCGTGGAGCGGGGCGACGATGGCGTCGCGGATGCCCCGCTCGTGGAAGTGGACGCGGAGTTTCTCGTTCTCGATCGGACGCGCTACGAGGATCGTCTGCCCTTCGGCGGCGACCCTCGCCCACACACCCTCGGTCGGGTCCAGGTTGATGGAGCGCAACGGCTCTCTTCGGACGCCGGGACCGAACGAAGCTCGGAAGGCCCGGCCCCCCTTGACCGTCGGGAAGCGCGTGATCTCGGCGTAGTCGGCCCGGAGCATCTGGCGGGCCTGCTCGAGGACCGCGTCGACCACCGAGTTCGCCTCGAGCGACTGCTGGAGGATGCGGGTCGACTCGTAGAGGAGCTCGAGGCTCTGGCGCTTGTTGCGCTGCGCGTTGTAGCCCCGGTAGGCGAGGAAGAGCAGGATCGCCGGGACCGACAGCAGCCACGCCGAGATCGGGTCGATCCACAGGACGGTCACCGCGGCGAGAGCGACGCACACGTTCGCCAGGGCGATGATCCAGCCCGGCCCGAGGAGGTTCTTGACGCCGAGGCTCCGGCCCTCGGCGAGCGACATCACCATCGCGACGCAGAAGGCGGCGATCGTGTCGGCGCCGAAACCCGCCAGGAAGGCGCCGAGCCACCCGGCCGGACTGGTGTGGGCGTGGGCGCCGACGACCTGGTGGAAGACGAGGATCGCGACGCTCGTGGTCAGCCAGAAGTGGCTGAGGTTGAACGTGAGCCGCAGCATCGCCTGGCGGCGGTGGAGGACGAGCGCGGCGCCGCCTCCGGCGATCACGGCGAGGACGAGGTCCGGAGGCGAGGCGAAGAACAACCCGAGGATGAGGGGGATCTCGTTCAACGAGTACGAGATGACCTCGCGCCGGAGCTGGACGTGGATGACGCAGATCTCGGCGAAGGCGAAGAGCGGCGCGAGCGCCCACCAGGAGAGCTGGAACGGCGCCTGCGGCGTCTCGAGGGGGACGACGAGGAGGAAGTAGACCGCGGCTGCCGCGCCGGCGATGACCGCGTTCAGCAGCCACACCTTCTGCTCGCTGCTCAGGAACCGCAAGCGGTTCCCGAACTTGCGCTCCGACGCGATGACGTCTGCCAACTCGACCCCTCCGACACGACCTATGACGCAAGCTCGGCCGGGGTCTTCGCCGCCCCCGTCTCCCCCGAGTTGTCCCGCGTCCTCTCTAGGCCATCGGCCGGGGGGCGCGAAGAGTTGAGTGACCCGAAATAGCTATTTCGACCTGCGGAAACGGGGGGCCGGTCGGTCGGGCGCGACTAGCTCGCCCTCAGCAGTAGACGTAGGGGTCCTCGGCCTTGCCGTAGCCCTCTCCGCCCACCGCGAGCATGTCCCAGTAGGCGTGGCGCGCCTCCATGTTGCGCGTCATGAAATCGCACGCCTCCTGCGGCTTCGCCCGCGCGGGCTTCCCGCCGATCCCGAGCTGAGCGAGCATCTCCTTCACGACTTCGTACTGCTTCGCCGGCGAGATGAGCCCCCATCCGGTCTGCACCCAGGGGGCCGCGTCGTTGACCGGGACCGACGTCGGGTCCGGCCCGCCCTCGGTCCCGTACTCCGCGGTCGTCGGGTAGTACGCGGCCTCCTCGAGCGCGCGCCGCATGTCCCAGTTCGTGAGCTTGGTCTTGCCGGCGACCAGCAGCGGCGCGCCCTTGCCGGCCGTGACGATGCCGCCGCCGTGGTTGGCGGTACGCCGGACCTCGAGCAGCACCTTCGAGAACGTCCCGGCGCTGCGCGGCGTCGCGAAGCTCGTTCCACCGACGGAGGACAGGCCCTGCTCGCAGCTGCGGCAGTAGGGAAGGTCCTGCGTGAAGTCGCCGACGAAGTCGGGGACGTTGCCGGAGCTCATCTGGCGGCCGCCGCTGGCGGCCTCCTCGAAGCCGGCGACGCCGATGCTCCACCAGGGACCGGACGTCTCGTCGAGACCCGAGTACGTCGGGTCGTTGGCGGCGGCGCCGAAGTGGACCTTGCCGTTCTCCACGACGCCGGTGTAGCTGAACGAGAGGTGGTTGAGCGTGGGGTAGCTCGTCGCCGGTCCGTAGCTCGTGGTGACGATGTCGACCGCCGGTTGCGTGAACGCCCACTCCTCCGAGTCGTCGCTGATGTCCTCGACCGCGACGACTATGGCGTCGGGATTGGCCGTGAGGACGGACGCCGCGGTGCCGATGCCGTGGGAGCTCGCGCTGCCGTCCGGACGCAGCCTCTGACCATCCTCGAGGAACGACACTCCGATGACGTTCGTGCCGGCGAACCAGTAGGGCTCGCCCTTCTCGATCGCTTCGAACTGCGCCTTGGCCTTCGCGAAGTCTTCGCCGAAGTTGCCCGTCCGCCGGACGCGGATGACGTGGTCCTTGTCGATCCCGAACTCCTTCAGGACCGCGGGTGTGACGCTCGACGGCTGCTTGGGCCCGTAGAGCGTGCCGCCCTTGTAGAAGTACTCGTGGAACGCGTTGAAGCCCGAGTCGATCACGGCGACCACCACACGGGGCTTGGCCTTCTTGGCCTGGGCCGCCGACGTCGCGGGGGCCGGGAGGGCCGGAACGGCGAGCGCTGCAACGACGAGCGCCCCGAGGGCGCGGCGGATCCTGCGGAATGTCTTGTCCATGGGAGGTGGGTTCTCCGCGGGGCCAGTGAACCCTCCGACGCGGTCCGGCCTACGTCCGGACGATGCCGCCGAGCCGTCGCTCCGCGATCTCCACGTAAT
>JALZEG010000306.1 GCA_030862185.1 Actinomycetota bacterium | reverse complement strand
GAGGCCCTCGTCGAGAGCGCGCTCTACGAGATCGGCCTGCTCGAGGAGCACGGCTTCACCGACATCAAGGTCTCGGTGAAGCACCAGAACGTCGCCGAGATGATCCAGGCGTACCGGCTGCTCGCCGCGCAGACCGACGTGCCGCTACACCTCGGCGTCACCGAGGCGGGCACCCCGAAGCAGGGGATCGTGAAGTCGGCGATCGGGATCGGGACGCTGCTCGCCGAAGGCATCGGGGACACGATCCGCGTCTCGCTGACGGCCGACCCGGTCGAGGAGGTCAAGCTCGGCAAGCAGATCCTCCAGGCCCTCGGTCTGCGTCAGGACTCCTTCGACTTCGTCGCGTGCCCGTCGTGCGGCCGCGCGGAGCTCGACGTGTTCGCGCTCGCGAACGAGGTCGAGGCCGCGATAGAGAAGATGGACCTCCCGCCGATGCAGATCGCGGTGATGGGCTGCGAGGTGAACGGCCCCGGCGAGGCGAAGGACGCCGACATCGGCATCGCGGCGGGGCCGGGGCGCGGGCTGCTGTTCTCGAAGGGCAAGCAGATCGGCTGGGTCCCGCACGACCGGTTGGTCGAGGCGCTCCTCGAGGAGACTCGCCGCGTCGCCGACGAGATCAGGGCCGCGGGCGGAGACGCCGAAGGCGGCGCCGTGGTCCTCAAGGGAGCGGCCCGCCGCACGGGCGCGCCGGTGATCCCGTTGGGGATGGGCCCGCCGCCGAGCAACTAGCGCGCTACTTGCGGCCGGCGTTGGGCCTCTTGCCGTGATTCGCCTTGCTCTTGCGGCGCGAGCGCCGTTTACGCCCCTTCTTTGCCATGGGACAGCCTCCGTATCGTCGTCCGTGTGCTTGTGAAATAGCGGCTGTGGTAAGATCGAAAACCGCCGCTGACCTGGGGTTTTCGGTTTTCGGCGGGAAGTATAAGAGGTCGATGACTAGCTGCTGGAAAAGCCCCTCCGCCCGAGGGGCTTTGTCGTGAGGGGCCGGCGCGGCGACGAGGAGGAGGACGATGGGGGCGCTCGAGGAGGTCAGGGACCTCGCCGAGGCGGTTGCCCGCCGCCGCTCCTTGAGATTGTGGGACGTAGAGATGGGCGGACAGCCGGGACGCGCGATCGTGCGCGTGTTCGTCGACGCCGAGGAGGGGGTCGACCTGGACACGGTCGCCGAGGTCTCCGAGGAGATCTCCCGCGGCCTGGACCTGAGGGATCCGATCGAGGGCCGCTACACGCTAGAGGTGTCGTCCCCCGGCCTCGAGAGGAGCTTGAAGGAACCGGAGCACTGGCGAGCATCGCTCGGCAAGAAGGTCGTGGTGAAGACGAAGGACAAGCTCGTGGGCGACAGCCATCGCCTCGACGCGACGGTGCAGGACGCGACCGCGGACGCGGTGGTGCTCCGGCCGGACGGCGACGAGGTGACCGTGGAGGTCCCCTTCGGCGCGATCAAGTCGGCGCGCACCGTGTTCGAGTGGGGCCCCGACGAGACCCTTAAGAGAGGAGGCTGAGGCACATGCAGATACCGATGGACTCGCTGCGCGAGCTGGAGCGCGAGCGGGGCATCGCGTTCGACACGCTGGTCGAAGCGATCGAGAAGGCCTTGGCATCCGCGTACCTCAAGGTGGTCAACGCCGACGAGACCCGCGGCGCGCGGGCGATCGTCGACCCCGAGACCGGCGACGTCACCGTGTTCGCGCAGGACATCGAGATCGACCCCGACACCGAGGAGGTCACGGTCCTCAAGGAGTGGGAGGACACCCCCGCCGACTTCGGCCGGATCGCCGCGCAGACGGCGAAGCAGGTGATCCTCCAGCGGCTCCGCGAGGCCGAGCGCGACATCACGTTCGGCGAGTACGCGGGCCGCGAGGGCGACATCGTGACGGGGATCGTCCAGCAGCAGGACCACCGCTACACGATCCTGGACCTCGGCAAGACCGAGGCCCTCATGCCGCCGTCGGAGCAGATCCCGCACGAGCGCTACGAGCACGGCGCGCGGCTCAAGGCGTACATCGTCGAGGTGCGCCGCTCCGCGCGCGGGCCGCAGATCATCACGTCGCGCACGCACCCCGGCCTGATCAAGCGTCTGTTCGAGCTCGAGGTGCCCGAGATCCTCGACGGCATCGTCGAGATCAAGGCCGTCGCACGGGAGCCCGGGCACCGCTCGAAGATCGCCGTGGCGTCGAACGACCGCAACGTCGACCCCGTCGGTGCGTGCGTCGGTGCGAAGGGGTCGCGCGTCCGGATGGTGATGAACGAGCTGCGCGGCGAGAAGATCGACATCATCAAGTGGACCGACACGACCGAGGAGTTCGTGGCGAACGCGCTGTCGCCGGCGAAGGTCAAGGAGGTCCGCCTCCAGCCCGACAGCGAGACGGCGCTCGTGATCGTGCCCGACTACCAGCTATCGCTGGCGATCGGGAAGGAAGGTCAGAACGCGCGTCTGGCCGCGCGGCTGACGGGGCTGCGCGTGGATATCAAGTCGGAGTCGCAGCTCCGCAAGGAACAGGAGGAGGCGGCGCAAGCGGCGGCCGCAGCGGCCGCCCCGGCGGAAGACCCGAAGGAAGCGTCGCCGACGCCCGAGCCCGCAGAGGCCGGACAACAGAGCGACGACTAAGATGTCGAATCCGGTGCGAACTTGCACCGGCTGTCGGGCCCGCCGGCCCAAGGACGAGCTGATCAGGGTCGTCCGGGGGCCGGACGGAGTCGTCCGTCTCGCCGAGCCTGGCAGCGGGCTCGGCGGCAGGGGCGCCTACACGTGCCCCGACGAGAGGTGCATACGGCGAGCGTTCGAGAGCGGACGCCTCCGCCGGGTGCTCCGGTGTAGACAAGAAGACCTGCCCGGCTCGTTGCCGGGCGACATGGAAGGGCGCATATGGCAAAGCCGAGGGTCCACGAAGTAGCGAAGGAGCTGGGGCTCAGCTCCAAGGAGGTGCTCGCGCACCTCGAGCGGATAGGTCAGCCCGTGAAGAGCCACAGCTCGAGCATCGACGAGGACCTGGCCGCGCGCGTCCGCTCCGAGCTCGGCAACGGGGCCGCGCCGGCCGAAGCGGCGGCACCTGTCGAGATCCCGCGGGTCGAGGAAGCCCCGCCCCCTGCGACCGCCCAGCCGGAACCCGAGCCGGAGCCGGCCCCCGCGCCGGTTCCGCCGGCCGCCGAGGAGGTAGCCGAGCCTGCCGCCGCCGCGGTCCGCGTACATCGCGGCATCACCGTCAAGGACTTCGCCGAGGCGCTGGACCGCTCGCCGGCGGAGATCGTCAAGGTCCTGATCGGCATGGGCGAGATGGTGACCGTCACGCAGTCGTTGAGCGACGAGGCCGTGATGCTGGTCGCCGACGAGCTCGGCGCGAGCGTCTCGGTGATCGACCCGGCCGTGGAGGAGGCCGAGGCCGACGCGGCGGAGCCGGACGAGGAGGGCGGCGAGCTCATCACGCGGCCCCCGGTCGTCACCGTCATGGGTCACGTCGACCACGGCAAGACCGCGATCCTCGACGCGATCCGGAAGACCGACGTCGCCGGCGGCGAGGCCGGCGGCATCACCCAGCACATCGGCGCCTACCGCGTCCGCTACGACGGGCGCGACGTCACGTTCATCGACACGCCGGGCCACGAGGCGTTCACCGCGATGCGAGCGCGCGGCGCGCAGGTGACCGACATCGCCGTGCTCGTGGTGGCGGCCGACGACGGCGTCATGCCGCAGACGGTCGAGGCGATCGACCACGCGAAGGCGGCGAAGGTCCCGATCGTCGTCGCCGTCAACAAGGTCGACAAGCCCGAGGCCGACCCGATGCGCGTCCGCACGCAGCTCTCCGACCACGGCCTCCAGCCGGAGGAGTGGGGCGGCGAGACGATCTTCGTCGACGTCAGCGCGAAGCAGCGTCAGAACCTCGACGGGCTGATCGAGATGATCCTGCTGACGGCGGACGTGCAGCTCGAAGGGCAGCTGAAGGCGAACCCCGACGCGCACGCGCGCGGCGTGGTGATCGAGGCGCACCTCGACAAGGGCCGCGGCCCGGTCGCCACCGTCCTCGTCAAGAAGGGGACGCTCTACCAGGGCGACGCGATCATCGCCGGCGCGTCGTGGGGCCGCGTCCGCGCCATGCTCGACGAGCGCGGCAACAACGTCGAGGAGGCCGCGCCGGGCCAGCCCGTGCAGGTGCTCGGGTGGCAGTCGGTGCCCGAGGCCGGCGACGAGTTCCGCTCGCTCGACGACGAGCGCGAGGCGCGCGGGATCGCGAGCGAGCGCGAGCAGCACCGCAGGGCGGCCGACCTGGTATCGGCACGCGGGCAGTCGCTCGCGTCGCTGCTCGCAGCCACCCGCGAGGGCGAGATCCCGGAGCTGAACCTGCTGCTGAAGGCCGACGCGCAGGGGTCGGTCGAGGCGCTCGACGACCAGCTCGCGAAGCTCGACCAGTCGGTCGTGAAGGTGAACGTGCTCCGCAAGGGCGCGGGCGGGATCACGGAGAACGACATCACGCTCGCCCAGGCTTCCGACGCGATCGTCATCGGGTTCAACGTGGTCCCGAACGCGCAGGCGAGGACGCTGGCGGAGGAGGGCGGCGTCGACGTCCGGACGTACCGCGTGATCTACCAGGCGGTCCAGGACATCGAGAACGCCGCCCGCGGCCTGCTCGGCCCCGAGGAGCGCGAGGTCGCGCTCGGCCAGGCCGAGGTCCGTGCGACGTTCCGGGTGCCGCGGCTCGGCGTGGTCGCCGGCTGCATGGTCCTCGACGGCGTCATCCGGCGGAACGCGCAGGCCCGGCTCGTGCGCGACGGCACCGTCGTGTACGAGACGACGATCGGCTCGCTGAGGCGCTTCAAGGACGACCAGCGCGAGGTCGCGGCCGGGTTCGAGTGCGGCATCGGCCTCGAGGGCTTCCAGGACATCAAGGAGGGCGACG
This sequence comes from Actinomycetota bacterium, assembly GCA_030862185.1. Taxonomy (GTDB): domain Bacteria; phylum Actinomycetota; class CADDZG01; order CADDZG01; family WHSQ01; genus JALZEG01. The sequence continues at coordinate 194 of JALZEG010000306.1, read as the reverse complement.
TCATCCAGGCCTTCGAGGTCCAAGAGGTCGCCCGCTAGCGCGAGCTCCCCAGCCGATGTTCATAGGTGTCGCCCGGCTCGAGCTGTTCATCCCGGACAGCTCGTCGCTCAAGGACAAGCGCCACGTCCTGAGGGCGGTGATCGACGGCGTCCGCAAGAAGTTCAACGTGTCGATCGCCGAGGTCGCGTACCAGG
>JALZEG010000284.1 GCA_030862185.1 Actinomycetota bacterium | reverse complement strand
GTCCGCGACCGCCGGCGCGCGGGCGACCACGTTTCCCTGCGCCGAGCTCACCACCACGGTCCCCACCGTCTCACCCGCGGCAAGGGGCGGCGTCACGTTCCTCGCGGGGTCGAAGCGGATCCCGACGCTGCCGGGCTCGGGGATCCCCCGGACCGTGCGGCCGGCCACGACCGCGGCGGCACCCGAGGGGTCGAAGACGAGGGCGCCCAGGATCCTCCCCTCCCGCACGAGGACGCCGCGGCCGAGGATCCGGAAGCCGTAGTCGAGCAGCGCGCGGGCGTCGGCGGGGGCGTCGTCCGAGCCCATCGCGACGGCGACCAGACGGCGGCCGGCGCGGACGGCGGCCGCGACCAACACGTCACCTGCACCACTGGTGTAGCCGGTCTTCACTCCCACTGCGCCGTCGTAACTCTCCAGTAGAGGGTTCGTGTTGACGAGCCGGTGGGTCCCGGAGGTGCCGCCGATCGTCGTCTCCGGCGTCGCGACGATCTCCGCGAGGGCCGGGCGCCGCAGGACCGCCAGCGCGAGCCGCGCGAGGTCCCGTGCCGTCGAGTAGTGCCCCGGCACGTCGAGCCCGTGGGAGGTCACGAAGCGGGAGCCGCGCAGCCCGAGCGTCTCGGCGAACGCGTTCATGCGGGCGACGAACGCCGCCTCGGATCCGGCGACGTGCTCCGCGAGCGCCACGGCCGCGTCGTTCGACGAGGAGAGCAGCAGCGCGTGGAGGAGCTCCTCGACCGTGAAGACGTCGCCGGGCCGGAGGTCGAGCCCTCCCCCTCCCGTGGCCGCCGCCGTGCGCGAGGCCGTCACGGGCTCGTCGAGCTCCGCCTCCCTCACGACGAGGACCGCGGTCGCCATCTTCGTCGTGCTCGCGTTTGCGCGCCGCGTGTCGATCTCCCGTCCCCACAGGACGTCGTCGTCGACCATCACCAGGCAGGCGGAGCAGGTGAGAGGGGGCCGCGGGGGCAGCGGCGCACGGGCGCGGACCGGCACGGGCGCACCGGCTCGCCCGGCCCCCGCAGCCACCGCCGCGGCGATCAAGACGGCTACAAGCCGTTCTGAGCGGATCGTCGAGACGATCCGCAGTCGATTTGTCGACAAGGCGACGAAGCTACTAGGAGACGAGGCGACTATGCCAGGCGGCCAAGGCTCGAGCGGAGCGCGGCCTCGCGCATCTGGCGCGAGAGCGCCAACAGCTCCTTCACGGAACGGCGCGCCTCGTCGGCACCGTCGGGATCCTTGCGACGCATCCCGGGCGTCACGATCTGCTCGAAGAAGGCGGCCTCGCGGTCGGCGAACTGGCGGTACATGCGCAGGTGCCGCGGCTCGACCCCGTAGGCGAAGAACCGGCCCGACGTCCGCGCGATCACGAGGTCGTTCGCGTCGTAGACGTCGGAGTCGCGCTTCGCGATCACGCCGAAGTCCTCGAGCTGGGTCATCTGGTCGTCGGTCAGGCCCGCGGCGTCGCGCAGCTCCGAGCGCGTCATCTGGACGTTCACCTCGACCAGGGCCGGCTCCGGCTCCGCGGCGGCCCGGCCGCGGCCGCGGCGTCCGTTTCCACCGGCCGGCGCGGCCGCCTGGGGCTCGGGATACGACCCGTGCTCGTCGGCCTCGGCCAGCCGCTCCTTGATGACCCGGAGCGGGAGGAAGTGGTCGCGCTGCAGCGACAGGATGTAGCGCAGCCGGGCGACGTCGGGCTCGAAGAACTTCCGGTACCCGGCGGGCGTGCGCTCGGGCGAGATCAGGCCCTCGGACTCGAGGAACCTGATCTTCGAGATGCTGACGTCGGGGAAGTCCGAACGTACGGAATCCAGCACCTCGCCGATGCTCAGGTAGTCACGGGAGCGGGACAGCGGCACCTCGACCCCCTATCCTCCGCCCGGCGAGCCGGTCAGGAACACGAGCTTGAACTTGCCGATCTGGATCTCGTCCCCGGAGCGCAGCCGCGCGTCCTCGACGCGCTCGCGGTTGACGTAGGTGCCGTTGAGGCTGCCTACGTCCGCGAGCGTGAACTCGCCTGAGTTCCGGCGCAGCTCGGCGTGGCGCCGCGACACCGTGATGTCGTCGAGGAAGATGTCGCTGTCCGGGTGCCGCCCGACCTGCGTCACGTCGGTGTC
>JALZEG010000282.1 GCA_030862185.1 Actinomycetota bacterium | reverse complement strand
ACCCAGGGCGGCGGCGGAGGAGGCGATCGCGGGCCGCGGCGTGAGGGCGGACGCGACCGGGACCGTGGCCCGCGCGAGGGCGGCGGGGACCGGGGGCCGCGCCGCGAGCGCGCCCCGCGCCGGCAGGAAGGGGACTCCTTCTAGTGACGAGGTTCGCCCGCACCGAGCTCACCTCGGGCATCACCGTCGTCACCGAGGCGATGTCCGAGGTGAGGTCGGTGTCGGTCGGCTTCTGGTTCGACGTCGGCTCGCGCGACGAGCCGGAGGATCTCGCCGGGACGTCGCACTTCCTCGAGCACCTGCTGTTCAAGGGGACCGCGGCGCGCTCCGCCCGCGACATCGCCGAGGCGTTCGACGCCGTCGGCGGGGACGTGAACGCGTTCACCGGCAAGGAGTACACCTGCTACTACGCGCGCGTGCTGGACGCGGACATGCCGATGGCGGTCGACGTTCTGACCGACATGATCCGCAACTCGGTCCTCGACGCCGGCGAGCTCGAGTCCGAGCGCAACGTGATCCTCGAGGAGATCGCGATGCACGAGGACGCGCCGGACGAGCTCGTCCACGACCTGTTCTACCGGTCGATGTGGGACGGCCATCCTCTCGGGCGGCCCGTGCTCGGCTTCAACGACACCATCGGCCGCGTGGCGCGCGACCAGGTCGCCGGCTACTGGCGCGACCGCTACGGCCCTTCGAACCTCGTCGTCGCGGCCGCCGGCCGCGTCGACCACGACGACCTCGTGCGGCGCGTCGAGTCGATCTTCCCGGACGGCGGCGGCCGCGTGACGTCGCGCACCGGACCGGCCCCCGCGGCGCGCTCGGGCGTCTACGTCTTCAAGCGTCCGACCGAGCAGGCCCACATCATGATCGGGACCGAGGCGCTCCGGCGCGGCCACCCCGACCGGCACGCCCTCGCGCTGCTCGACAGCGTTCTGGGCAGCGGCATGTCGTCGCGGCTGTTCCAGGAGGTGCGCGAGAAGCGCGGCCTCGCCTACTCGGTGTACTCGTATCGCTCGATGTTCGCGGACACCGGCACGTTCTCGGTGTACGCGGGGACGCTGCCGCAGAACGCCGAGACGGTGATGGAGATCGTCTCGAACGAGATCGAGTCCGTGGTGCGCGACGGCATCACCGACGCGGAGCTCGAGCGGGCCAAGGGCAACGTCAAGGGCTCGCTCGTGCTGTCGTCGGAAGATCCCGGGAGCCGCATGAACCGTCTCGGCCGCCAGCAGGTGACGACCGGCGAGATCCTCTCGATCGACGAGCTGATCGCGCGCTTCGACGCCTTGACGATGGACGACGTCCGGCGCGTGGCGCACGAGGTCCTCGCGGAGGCGCGCTTCTCGATGGCGGTCGTGGGGCCGTTCGAGGAAGACGCGTTCGCCCGTTACGCCGCCTGATCGGCCGATGATCCGCGTCGGGGTCGTGGGCGCAGGCGGACGGATGGGATCCGAGACGTGCCGCGCCGTCGAGGCCGCGCCCGGCCTCGAGCTCGTGGCGCGCATCGGGCGGGAGGATCGGCTGGAGGGGCTCGGGGACGTGGGGGCCGAGGTCGCGGTCGAGTTCACGACGCCGGACTCGGTCAGGGACAACGTCCGGTTCTGCCTCACGCACGGGATCCACTGCGTCGTGGGCGCGACGGGCCTGACGGAGGCCGACCTCGAGGACGTGCGCGGCTGGTGCCGCGACGGCGGCGTCAACGCTCTGGTCGCCCCGAACTTCGCCCTCGGCGCGGTCCTGATGATGGTCTTCGCCGCGTCGGCCGCACGGCACTTCGACACCGCCGAGATCGTCGAGCGTCACCACGAGCGCAAGCTGGACGCGCCGTCGGGGACTGCCCTGCGGACCGCGCGGCTGATGAACGAGGCGCGCGCGGGCCGCCCGTGGGGGTCGGGCGCCGGGACGGAGAGCGTGCCCGGCAGCAGGGGGGGCGATGCGGGCGGGGTCCGCGTGCACTCGCTGCGCGTGCCCGGCTCGGTCGCGCACCAGGAGGTCGTGCTCGGAGCGCCCGGGCAGACGCTCACGATCCGGCACGACTCGATCGACCGCTCGTCGTTCATGCCCGGGGTCGTCCTCGGGATCGAGCGCGTGCGCGACCTCGACGGGCTCGTGGTCGGGCTCGAGAACGTCCTCGACCTGTAGATGAGAAGGGTCGCCGCGGCCTGTGTACTCCTGCTTGCGCTGCCCGCCTGCTTTCTGTTCCGGGAGCACGACGACGACCCGATCCTCGGCGTCGCCATACCCGCCACCGCGTCGCCCGGCGAGGTGGTGTCGGCCGAGGTGACGGTCGAGAACCCGGGTCCGGAGGACATGAGCCGCGTCGTCGTCGCGTTCGCCACCGTGGGCGTCGCGGCCGCGTCGGGACCGATCCCCAACGAGCTCGTGCCGGTCACGACGACGTCCGACAACCCCGTGATCGAGTCGGTCGAGCCGGCCCCCAGCAGCGTCTCCGACGACGGGGTCGTCTACGTGTTCGGCGCCCTGGAGGCGGGCGAGGAGACGACGATCACGTTCGACCTCCGGGTGCCCGAGCAGTCCGGGCCCGCTGCGAACTCCCTGAGCGTCTACTCCGGCGACGACACCGAGCGCATCTCGGGGTTGCTGCTGCAGACCGTGGTCAGGAGGTAGCGTGACCTCCAGACGAACCGACCCAGGAGGCTCCGACATGCCCGCGCGCTTCGGCCAGGTCATCACCGCGATGGTCACGCCCTTCGCATCCGACGGGTCGCTCGACGCCAAGGCCGCGCGCCGTCTCGCCGGGCACCTCGTCGACCACGGGTCGGAGGGGCTGGTGGTGTGCGGGACGACCGGGGAGTCGCCGACGCTGTCGGATGCCGAGAAGCTTGAGATGTTCGAGGCCGTGCTGGGCGAGGTCGGGGACCGGGCGACCGTGATCGCGGGGACCGGCAGCTACGACACGCGCGAGACGATCGAGCTGACCCGCCGCGCGTGCGAGCTCGGCGTCGACGCGATCCTCGTCGTCACGCCCTACTACTCGAAGCCCCCGCAGAACGGCCTGCTCGCGCACTTCCGCGCGGTCGCCGACGCGTCGGACAAGCCGCTGATGCTCTACGACATCCCCGGCCGTACCGGACGGCGCATCGAGCGTCCGACGATGGTCGAGCTCGCCGCGCACGAGGCGATCGTCGCGGTCAAGGACGCGGTCGGCGACGCGACCGAGACGGCCGCGCTGCGCGCCGACCTCGACGCCGCCGGCCACGACGGCTTCGAGATCTACTCCGGCGACGACCCGCTCGTGCTCCCGCACCTCGCGGCCGGCGCCGTCGGGATCGTGTCGGTGTGCTCGCACCTGATCGGGCCCCGCCTGAAGGAGATGTTCGTCCACTGGAACGAGGGCCGCACGGAACGGGCGCGGTCGATCTACCTCGCGCTGCTCCCGTTCATGCGGACGATCATGACGCTGACCGCGAGCCCGATCCCGGTGAAGACGGCCGTGAACATGCTGGGCCTCGAGGCGGGTGACCCCCGCCTGCCGCTGGTCCCGGCTACGCCCCAGGAGACGGCGGCGATCCGCGCCGCGCTGGAGGGACAAGGCCTGCTGTGACGCGTGTCGTCTTCCTCGGCGGGCTCGGCGAGGTCGGCCGCAACATGCTCGCGATCGAGTCCTCCCGGCGCATCCTCGTCGTCGACTGCGGTCTGTCGTTCCCGAACGAGGAGATGCTCGGGGTCGACCTCGTCCTGCCCGACTACACCTGGGTGGCCGAGCGGGCTGACCGCGTCGAAGGCGTCGTCCTCACCCACGGCCACGAGGACCACGTCGGCGCGTTGTCGTGGTTCCTCCGAGAGGTGCAGGTGCCGGTGTACGGCACGCCGCTCACCCTCGGGATGGCCCGGCGGCGGCTGGACGAGTTCGAGGTCGACGCGGAGCTGCGCGAGATCTCCGAGGGCCGGCGCGAGATCGGGCCCTTCCGCTGCACGTTCTTCGCGATGTCTCACTCGATACCCGACGCAGTCGGCATCGCGCTCGACACGCCCGACGGGCGCATCCTCTACACCGGCGACTTCAAGCTAGACGCGACGCCGGTCGACGGCCGCAGCACCGACCTCGACGCGTTGAGGCGCCTCGGCGACGACGGCGTCGACCTGTTGCTGTCGGACTCGACGAACGCCGAGACGCCGGGCCGCACCCCGTCGGAAGCCGTCGTCGGCCCGGTCCTGCAGGGCATCTTCGACGCGGCCCGCGGACGGATCGTCGTCGCCTGCTTCGCGTCGAACCTCCACCGCATCCAGCAGGTGTGCGAGACCGCGGAGCGCTTCGGCCGCAAGGTCGCGTTCGTCGGTCGCTCGATGATCGCGAATGCGGAGGTCGGGCGCGAGCTCGGGCACCTCGAGGTGCGCCGGGACACGATCGTCGGCATCGAGGAGACCGACCGTCTCCCGCGCGACAAGACCGTCGTGCTCTGCACCGGCTCGCAGGGCGAGCCGCTGTCCGCGCTGTCGCTGATCGCGGCAGGAGAGCACAAGGCGGTACGGCTGGACGCCGGCGACACCGTGATCCTGTCGGCGAGCCCGATCCCCGGCAACGAGTCCGCCGTCCACCGCGTCCTCAACGGCATCTACAAGGCCGGCGCGGACGTGTACCACTCGGGCACCGCCGCGGTGCACGTCTCGGGACACGCCGCGTCGGACGAGCTCGCGGAGATGCTCCGCACGATCCGACCCCGTCACTTCGTGCCGGTGCACGGCGAGTACCGGCAGCTCGCGCTCCACTCGAGGATCGCTCACGCGACGGGGGTGCCGGAGGACTGCATCACGATCGTCGAGGACGGCGACGTCATCGAGCTCGTCGACGGCCGCGTCCGCCGGGGCGAGCCGGTCCGCTCGGGGATGATCCTGGTCGACGGCCTCGGGGTCGGAGACGTCGGACCGGTCGTGCTGCGCGACCGCCGCGTCCTCGCCGGCGACGGCGTGATCATCTGCGTCGTCACGATCGACGGGCAGAACGGAGAGGTGCTGGCGGGGCCCGACCTGGTCAGTCGCGGCTTCGTCTACGAGGAGCAGTCGCGCGAGTTCCTGGACCAGGCGGCGGATCGGATCGCCGACGCGCTGGAGAAGCTCGAGCGGGACCACGTCACCGACTGGTCGACGATCAAGAAGGCGTGCCGGCACGCGCTGGGCGAGTTCGTGTGGAAGGAGACCCGCCGCCGCCCGATGATCCTGCCGATCGTCATGGAGGTCTGAGGACCTCTCGCGGGGCCCCCCGCCCAGAGACCGGTGCATGCGGTGCAGGCTGCACCGGCTGCACCACTCGATCCGGCGCGTCCCCTCGCGACCGCGGAATGCTGTTATTGGTGTTAATTATTGTGTACTTTTGCATGATGCTGATTCAGGAGGGGTTCGTTGGCTACCGGAACTCGTAGCTCTTCCCGGCCCCGGTCTCGGGCCGCGGCGCGCCGCCGTCCACCCGCCCGTAAGCCGACGGGCAAGGGCCGGGGCCGCAAGCAGCGGTCGCCGGTCCTTGCGGCGACGAAGACCGCCGTGTCGTGGAGCGCGCGCCAGGTCCGCGACGCGCCCGCGGAGGCCTGGGGGCTCGTCGTCCTGTTCGCCGCGGCGCTCGCGGGGCTCGGCGTCTACTCGGACGCGGCCGGGCCCGTGGGCGGCGTCTTCGACTACCTCGGCAAGCTGATGATCGGCCGGCTCGTCGTGCTCGTGCCGGGGATCCTCGGGATCGCCGGGCTCCTCGTGGCGGTGCCGCGCTTCCGCGCGCACGCGGTCAGGATCCTCGTCGGTCTGGGGCTCCTCAGCGTCGCTCTGGCCGGGGTCACGCACCTCCTGCAGGGCAACCGCTCCATCTCGGCGCCGCTCGAGCGGCTCCAGCGGATGGGCGGCATCTTCGGCGCGCTCGTCGCGCGGCCCGTCTCCGGCCTGGTCGGTCTCTGGGGGACGTGGGCCCTGCTCCTCGTCGTGATGTTCGTGGGCGTGCTCGTCGTCACCCGCACGCCGCTGAGCCGCGTCGGTGGATGGGTCGCCGCCGGCGCGTCGAGCGCGGCCGGCTTCGTCCGCGGCCTCGCCTCCGGCGCCGACGAGGACGAGGAGGAAGAGGACGAGGAGGACTACGAGCTCGAGGACGCCGGCGAGCCGGGCGAAGACGAAGACGAAGAGGAGCCGGGGGAAGAGGACGCGGCCCCCGCCGTCGCGTCGCTCCGGCCCGCGAAGCCGACCCAGCTCGCCATACCGGTGGGGGACTCGAAGTCGTACCGGCTGCCGCCGCTGGAGCTGCTCGCCCGCGGCGGCGAGCGCGAGATCTCGGAGCGCTCGATCGAGGACACGACGCGCATCCTCGAGGCCACGCTCGAGCAGTTCAACGTGAACGCGTCGGTCACGGGCTACACCGCGGGTCCGACCGTCACGCGCTTCGAGATCGAGCTCGGCGCCGGCGTCAAGGTCAACCGCGTCCTCAGCCTCTCCAACGAGATCAAGTACGCGCTCGCGTCGGGGGAGCTGCGTTTCCTCGCGCCGATCCCGGGCCGCTCCGCCATCGGCGTCGAGGTCCCGAACCGCACGCGCCACCTCGTGACGCTCGGCGACGTCCTGCGGAGCAAGGACGCCCAGCGGGACCGGCACCCGCTGGCGGTGGCGCTCGGCCAGGACATCTCCGGCGAGACGGTGCTCGCGAACGTGACGGAGATGCCGCACGTTCTGATCGCCGGCGCGACGAACTCCGGGAAGTCGTCGTGCATCAACTCGATGATCACGTCGATCCTGATGCGGTCGCGGCCCGACCAGGTGCGCATGATCCTGATCGACCCGAAGAGGGTGGAGCTCACGCACTTCTCCGGGGTCCCGCACTTGTTGACGCCCGTCGTCACGGTCCCGAAGAAGGCCGCCAGCGCGCTGGGCTGGGTCGTGCGCGAGATGGAGATGCGCTACGAGACGCTCGCGCACTCCGGGATGCGCAACCTCGAGTTCTACAACGAGGCGGTCGCGCGCGGGGCGGTCGTCAAGCGCAGCGACGACGAGCCCGAGCCGGAGCCGCTGCCGTACGTCCTCGTCGTGGTCGACGAGCTGTCGGACCTGATGATGGTCGCTCCGCGCGACGTCGAGAGCGCGATCTGCCGCATCGCGCAGATGGCGCGCGCCGTCGGCATCCACCTCGTGGTCGCGACGCAGCGCCCGTCCGTCGACGTCGTCACCGGCGTGATCAAGGCGAACATCCCGTCGCGGATCGCGTTCAGCGTCGCTTCTCAGCAGGACTCCCGCGTGATCCTCGACCAGGGCGGCGCGGACAAGCTGATCGGGCGCGGCGACATGCTCTACCTCCACGCGAACTCGAGCAAGCCGCGCCGCATCCAGGGCTCGTGGGTCACCGAGAAGGAGATCGCAGCGGTCGTCGGCCACGCGCGCCGGCAGGGGGACCCCGACTACCTCGAGGGCATCACCGCGGAGGAGCCGGGAGCGGGGGCGGCGAGGGGGGTCGCAGGGAGCGGAGACGACGAGCTCCTGGAGGAGGCGCTCGAGCTCGTGGTCCGGTCGCAGCTCGGCTCCACGTCGATGCTGCAGCGCAAGCTCCAGGTGGGGTTCGCCCGCGCCGGGCGCCTGATGGACCTCCTGGAACAGCGCGGAGTGGTCGGTCCGTCACAGGGATCGAAGCCGCGCGACGTGCTGATGACGGTCGAGGAGCTGGAGGCGCGCGCGGAGTCCGCGTGAGCTAGGCCGGTTCCTATAATTGGCGCTCCACGACCGACGGGAGCGCGGTGACCGAGCCAAGCAGTATCGGGGCATACCTCCGTTCCGTCCGGCGTCGCCGCCGGATAAGCATCGAGAGAGCCGCCGAGGACACGAAGATCAGAGCCGCATTCCTGATGCGGATGGAGTCGGACGAGTTCGACTTCCTCGCGCCCGCGT
>JALZEG010000125.1 GCA_030862185.1 Actinomycetota bacterium | reverse complement strand
GCGCCGGACCGTGACGATCGACGTGCTCGGCAACGACGGCGACGCGGACGGCGACCGGCTGCGCGTCCGCAAGGTGGTGCGGGCGCCCTACTACGGCAGCGTCGAGATCGACGGGAACGCCCTCGTCTACCGGGCCCGCCGCGGCTCCGGCGGTCGTTACGACCGGATCAAGTACCGCGTCTCCGACGGAAACGGCGGCGCGGACACGGCGACGGTGAATGTCCGCATCGCGCGCTAGCGCGCCTCTCGCTCGAAGCGGCCGAACAGCGCAACGAGCAGCGCCAGTGGGATCACCGGCACGAGCAGCCAGACGGGGCGCTGCAGCCACCACTCCGGCGTGCTGTCGAGTGAGCGCCCCAGCCCGAGCGGGTGCAACGCGAGGATCGTGACCAGGTACGCGGTCAGGTGCCACAGGAACACCGTCATGATCATGCTGTTGGCGGCGACGACGGACTGCCACGGCGCCGGCTTCTGCAACCAGCGGTTGGCGCGCTCGCGCAGGAGCATCGCGAGGCCGATCAGCCAGCAGGCGAGCGCGACGATGCACAGCGTCGGCGGGTTCATGTTCGACAGCCGCTCGACGTCCGTCCCGACCATGCTGCGTGGGTAGACGCCCAGGTTCGTCAGCGCGACCAGCCCGGCGAGGCCCGCGATCGCCATACTCGCGTGCGCCCGCGGGCCGGCGGCGACGAGGCTCCCGTCCTCGTAGAAGAACCCGATCTGATGGACGAGCAGCCATACGAGCGCGAGGTTCGCCCATCCCGCCCCGGGGACGTCGAGCGCGAAGCGCGCCACGTCGGCGAGCGCGACCAGCGCGACCAGGACGGTGACGACGACGATGCCCCCGAGCCGGTGGAGCCGGAGCATCAGCGGCGCGGCCGCGACGACGCCGGCGTAGACGAGCAGGAACCATAGGGGGCCGAACGGCAGGAACGTCCCGCGCAGGACTCCGTCGCGCCCGACGTCGAAGGCGTGGAGCAGCACCTCGACGGCCGCCCACACCGCGACGAACACGAGCGTCGGACGCCACAGCCGCGCCATCCGCGAGCGCATGAACTCGCCGTAGCCGCGCCCGCGGCGCCGCAGCGACTCGTAGGTCTTCGCGTTCGAGAACCCGCCGACGAAGAAGAACAGCGGCATGACCTGCAGCACCCAAGTCAGGAGCCACAATCCGCGCGTGACCCCGACGACGTTGACGACCTTGATGTAGTCGTCGCGCCACACGACGATGGCGATGAACCAGTGGCCGAGGACGACCGTGGCGATGCTGAACGCGCGCAGGAAGTCGACGTACCTGTCGCGCTCGGGCGGTGTCTTCGCCGCCATCTCCGCGACGCCGCGCCGCAGCGACGCGCTCATCGGTCGGTAGCCTCTAGCCGCAATGGCCCGCATCCTCGTCACGGTCGCGCTCGCGCTCTACAACAACGTCGCGAACCTGTGGCCGCCATTCAACAGAACCGCCTACGTGCCGGCAAACCTGCTCGCCGCCGCGGCTCTGCTCGTCGTGGCCGTCGAGGTGCTCGGTCTCTCGCGGGCGGAGCTGGGGCTGTCGGAGATCTCGGCGGGCGATGCGCTGCTGGGCGCGGCGATCGCGGTCGTCCTCGTGAGCCCGCTGGTGGTTTTGGCGCGGACCGAGCGGTGTGCTCGCCTGATCGCCGACCGGCGCGTGAGCGGCCTGCGCGGCTGGGGGCTGGCGTACCAGACGTTGGTCCGCGTCCCGTTCGGGACGGCGCTGCTCGAGGAGCTCGCGTTCCGCGGGGTCCTGTTCGCGGCGTGGCGCGCCGAGGGAGAAGCCGCCGCCTACGTCGTGTCGTGCGCGGTCTTCGGGCTGTGGCACGTCGCGCCGGCCGCGACCATGGTGCGCGTCAACGCCCCGGATGCACGCGCGCCCTTCGTCGCGCGCGCCGTCGCGGGAACGGTGGTGCTGACGGCGTTCTTGGGAGCCGCGCTCGCCTGGCTGCGTCTGGAGACGGGTTCGCTCGCGGCCCCCTTCGCGGCCCACGCGACGGTGAACTCCCTGGCGACGCTCGCAGGCGCGATCGCCGGCCGCCGCGTCCGTCCCTAGTGGTAGACGTGGATCGTCGTGCCGATGTCGACCTTTCCGTAAACCCACGTCGCCGACCACATCGGCAGGCGCGAGCACCCGTGGCTCGCGGGATACGTCGGCACGTCCGGCCACCCGTGGAGCGCGCGCAACCCGTCGAAGTAGCTCGGGTAGTAGAGCCGGTTCGGGCTGTAGCCCGCGAGCTTCCGGTAGACGTGGAACGTCCCGTCGCGTGTCGCGCCGCCCGCGCCGGTCGACGTGTGCAGGACCGCCGTCACCTTGCCGTCCTTGACCATCAGCAGCACCTGGCGCGTCTGGTCGACCTCGATGTGGAAGCCCTTCGTCCGGTAACGCGCCCTGGCGACGTCCGCTTGCGCCAGCGCGGCCCACGTGGCGGCGTCGACGGTTCCGAGGCGCGTCCGGCCTTCGACCTTGTTGAACGCGCGCAGCGCGTCCGCGGTGTCGGTGCTGAAGCGGCGATCGCAGCCCAGCAGCTTGTACCTCAGCTCGCACAGGCGTGACTCCAGCAACCGCACGAAGATGCCGCTCGCCCCGACGGTCAGATACGGGAGCGGTGTGGGTCGGACCGCGGACCTGTCGGCGCCGCGGACGCCGGACGCGTCGGTGAACGTCGCCCCGACGGAGAACCGGCCGACCTTCCCGACCTCGAAGCTCGTCGAGAACCGGCGGCCGTCGCGGAGCTCGACCCTGCGGGTCCACGCCGCCTCGCCGTCGCGCCGCAGCGTGACCGCGACGCGGCCCTCTTCCTGGACCGGCCTGACGGTTCCCCTGACCTGCGCGGTGCCGAAGAGCCTCACGGCCCGCAGCGATACCGTCACCTTCGGCCGGACCTTGACCGTGACCGGCTCGCTGACCAGCGCCAGCCACCGGGCGACGTACTGCGTCGTGCGGCGGGGCGCGACCCGCACCCGGTACCTGCCCTCGGCGTCGGTGGTCGCGGTCGCCCGCTCGCGGCCGTCCGCGTCGACGAGCGAGATCGTCTCGTCCTCGGACGGGGGATCGATCCGGCCGCGCAGGATCACGCTCTGGCCGAAGTCCATGACTCGCCGCCCCGCTTTCAACGTCACGCCCGCGGGCGCCTCCTGGGCGTACGCAGCGGGTGCGGCCGGGAGCACGAGGGCCGCGACGAGCAGCGCGGGCAGCGCAATGTGCCTCTTGATCCTCACCTGTCCGATCCTTCCCCGCCCGCGCCCGGTCCAAGCATCCGCAACCGCGCCCGGCGCGGCAAGGGGTTTCGGCTCCGGCCTCGAAAGACTTCTCGAGGCGGTTGAAGGGAGAAGGCGATGCGTAAGACGATCGTGGTGGGGGTCGTCCTAGTCGTGGGCGTGGGCGTCCTGGGCGTTCCGGCCGGCGCGGCCAAGCGCGCGAAGCCGAAGAAGCGTTCGATCGAGCTGACGTACAGCGAGGCGGCGGTGGGCGCGGCGGGCGCAGGCGTCTGCTTCCAGGGCTCGTCCTGTCTGTTCTACGGCCCGCCCGCAGCCGGCGAGAAGCGGTTCAGCGTCGCGATCGAGGACGACCTCGGGCAGCCGGTCCCCGCATCCGTGATCCAGGACACGAACGAGGACGGGAACTTCCTCGTCACCGACGACCTCACGGTCGGGATCTGCGGCGCGACCGAAGAGCCGGTCGAGATCGAGCCCGGCAAGGCGGTGTCGGTCTGGGTGTGGCGCGCGGGGGCGAACCCGCCGTGTCCGGGAACCGCGACGTCCGGGACCGCCACGGCGACGTTCTCCTCCTGAGGCCGTTCAGCCCACGACGCTGCGCTGGTCCATCAGCAGCTGGTTCGACTCGAGGAACTTCTCGGTCAGGTAGAAGGCCTCGCGCGTCATCGTGCGCGTGCGCAGGCTGAAGATCAGCGAGAGCTCGCGGCGGTCCCTGTAGTGCGTGTAGCACTTGATCGTCGACGCGTCGATCTGGAGCTCGTTCCACGACGGAGGCGTCAGGCCGCGGAGCCGCTTCGTCGTCGCGGTGCTGGAGTTGCAGATCAGCATCCCGTTCAACCCCCAGAAGTACGGGACGTGCTTGTGGCCGGAGAGCGCGACGTCGATGTCGAGCTGTGTGAGCTCGGCGAGGACGTCGCCCGCGTCCAGGATGATGTTGCGCTCGCGCCCGGTGCCCGGAATGGGCACGAGGTGGTGGTGGACGACGAACACCATGGTGTCGTTCGGCTCGTCGAACTGCTCGCGGATCCACGGGTAGTGCTCCCGCCCGATGCGACCGTCGTTGAGGTCGGGCTCGGACGAGTCGACGGCGACGATCGTCAGCCCCGTCGCGCCCAGTCGTTCGCAACGCTCGGCCCCGAAGGCGACGCGGTAGCGCGAGAAACGCTGGCCGAACAGCTTCTCGAAGTGGATGTAGCCGACGTTGCGGGAGTCGTGGTTGCCGGGGACGACGACCTTCGGGAAGTCGATCTGCTCGATCCAGCGCGCGGCCTCTTCGAACTCCCACTGGTACCCGGCCGCGGTGAGGTCGCCGACGATCACGACGACGTCGGGCTCCATCGCGTTGATGCGTTCGATCGCGTCGGTCATCGCCTCCGGGTCGAACGACGGCTCGCCGCAGTGGATGTCCGAGATCTGCGCGATGCGCACCGGGACCTTCGATATCGGCATCCGCCGCCCCCTAGCGTGACGAAAACCGGACTTTGGCAACCCCTGCGGGGCGAGAGGGACGATACCGTCGCCTCGCCAAAGTCCGGTTTTTAATGTGAGGGGCCGATCATAGGAGGGGCGTCCTGGGCCACGGGATCAGTCACAGCCTCATCAAGGCGTTGAAGTGCGTGCCGGGGTTCGACCTGCTCGAAGAGCCGGACCTCGTCGAGATCGCCGGCGCGTCGGTGAACCTCGTGTGGCGCGAGGGGAGCTGCATCTTCGAGAAGGGCTTCCCCGGCGAGGCCCTCTACATCGTGCTGTCGGGGGGCGTCCGCATCTACGACGAGGTCGACGGACGCGAGGTCGAGATCGCGCGTACGGGAGCCGGCGACTTCTTCGGCGAGCACTCGCTGCTGCTCGACACGACTCACACGAAGAACGTCCAGGCCACCGAGGACACGGAGCTCCTCGTCCTGTCGAAGGAGTCGTTCGCGGCGCTGCTCGCATCGAACCCGAAGCTCGAGGAGCACATCCACCGGACGCTAGAGGCCCGCCGCACCGAGGCCGCGGAGAAATACGAGACGACCGCGCCCTCCTAGAACGGCGGCCGCCTCTTTCGGGCGATTTGCTACGTTTGCCGGAACTCGCAGAGCGGGCGAAAGGGGCTTTCGATGATTGGTCGCGGATTGATGGTTGCGGCGTTGGTCGCCGCGGGGCTGGTTGTTCCGGCGCAAGGTGCGGCGGCACAGGATTGCACGACGACCTATGTAACGACGCTGGTGGACGAGTCACCGCTGTTCGTGACGGGGCCGGGGCCGTACCCGATCATCGAGCGCGACCCTCAGACGGGCTCGATCACGATCCATCCGCAGAACGTCGTACCGGCCGCCCAGCTCCTCGCCGGGAACGCGGTCTCGTTCGTCCAGGCGGTCCCGGGCGCCACGCTCACGTACGTCGACTGCGTCGTGTAGGGGCGTCGAACGTCGCGCTGGATTCCCGCTCGGGAACCTCCTACTGTGGTCTAGCGTCTACTTGTGCGTGGATGAGAGAAAGGCCCGGATCATGCGCCGTACGGTCACCACGTCTCTGATCGCCGCCGCCCTCGTCGCGGCCGTGGCGGCTCCGGCCCTCGCCTGCGCGGGCCTCATCGCCCCCAACGGGTCAGTGCGGCTGACGCGGACCGCGACCCTCGCCGGCTACCACGACGGCATCGAGCACTACGTCACCTCGTTCGAGTTCAGGGGCGGCGGAGCGAAGTTCGGCTCGATCGTCCCTCTGCCGGACGTGCCGTCGAAGGTCACGCGGGGCGGCAAGTGGACGCTCCAGCGGCTCCAGCAGGAGACGCAGCCGCCGCAGGCCGTGCCCGACTCGAGTGGGCCGCAGCCGGCACCCGCGGCCCCCGCCGAAGAGATCTACGAGACCGAGATCGACGGCCTGCTGATCACCATCCTGAAGGGCGGCAGCCGCGCCGTCGGCAAGTGGGCGAAGAAGGAGGGCTTCGCGCTCACACCCGACGCGCCCGAGGTCCTTCGTTTCTACGCACAGCGCAGCAAGATCTTCATGGCCGCTCGCTTCATCCCGGAGAAGGCGCGGGACGAAGAGAAGCTCCAGGAAGGTGACGGCGTCCCGATCCACCTGCGGATCCCGACGGACAACCCGTGGGTGCCGCTGCGGATCCTCGCCCTCGGCAAGCGGCCGTACGCGGACGTGAACGCGGACGTGTACCTGCTGACCGACGTCGAGCCCGCGCTGCTGCCGGCGCCGGTCCAGGCGGGGTCGAACCGCGGGATGGTGCTGGAGCGCAGCGAGCAGGCGTCCGACCTCTTGCTCGACGACCTCCGCTCCGACAAGGGCATGAAGTGGATCCCCGAGGAGATGTGGCTCACCTACCTCCGGATCGAGATGAACGCGCGGAACCTCGTCTACGACCTCGCGGTCGACGCCAGCGGTGCCGGCGCCCCGTCGGAGGAGGACGCCTACGGGGTCCAGGAGGAGGACGAGTCGGAGAGCACGAGTGACGAGGGATACCTCCTGAGCTGGATCGGCGTGCCGATCGCCGGCGCCGGCGCAGCGAGGGCTCTGCGGTCTCGCAGGCGCGGTTGAGGCTCGCCGCCGCCGCAGTGCTCGTCGCGGCGGTGGGGTGCTCCGGGGGAGGCGACGCCGGCTCCACGCGCGAGGTTGAGGTGAAGCTCCGCCTCTCGCGCTTCGTCCCCGACGAGTTCTCGTTCCCGGCCGGCACGACCGTCGAGTTCGTCGTCGAGAACCGCGACCCGATCGACCACGAGTTCCTCATCGGCGACATGGAGGTCCAGCGCGCGCACGAGGAAGGGACGGAGGGGCATCACGGAGCGAAGCCGGGCGAGATCTCGGTGCCGGCGGGCGAGACGAGGACGACGACCTACACGTTCGATGAGCCCGGCAAGCTGCTGATCGGGTGTCACCTGCCTACGCACTGGGACTACGGGATGCGCGGCGAGATCACCGTCACCGGCTGAGTCAGCCGAGCCAGAGCGCGCCGGCGATCGTGTAGCAGACGACCGCTCCGTAGCCGATCAGCGGGAAGACCAGCGCGCGCGGCCGCAGTTTCCACAGCAACAACGACAGCGCCGCGACGAAGAAGACCTTCCCGGGCAGGGTCATCCACTCCACGAGCGGGTTCGCCTCGACGGCGATCCCGGCCCGCACGAGCAAGAACGTGAGGCCCGCGTCGAGCAGGTTGAGGACGTTGAGCGCCACGAGGAGGCCGACCCCCGTGCGCCGCGGCTCGGGATCGCGCAGGTCGATGACGAGGTCGGGCTCGGGAGCGGGCCGGGGCGCGACGACGATCGGTGTCGTACCGGTGACGCTCTCCACGACCCTCCGCCCTCGACGACGTCTATGCGTCCCATCGTAGGGACGCGGGGCGAGCTTCGTAAGGGGGTCGAGCGCAGGAAAGGGCCGTGATTGCGGCGAAGTCTCGGCCCATGCGCAGACACCTCGCCGGCCTCGGCGCGGCCCTCGCCGTGCTGATCGCAGCCGCTCCCGCCGCTCCAGCCACCCCCGCGGACACCTTCTCGCGGATCGACCGCAACGGCGACGACGTCACCGTCATCGCCGTCGTGGACGACGGCGTCACGCCCTACCACTGGGACTTCCTCGCTTCCAAGATGCCGGCGTCGCCGGACCTTCCGCTCGACCGTCCACCGCACGAATGGCTGCGCGGATTCCCGTCGCCCAAGAAGGCGTTCGCGGGCTACGACGCGCTCGACCTGACGTTCGAGGAGAAGAACGCCGGGCAGAGCTACGCGGCCCTGCACTCCAAGGACCAAGGGGAGTGGGCGACGGTGAAGCAGTCCACGCCCGAGCAGGTCAACTACTACTGGATCCCCGGCACGAAGATCATCGGGGCGGTCGACTTCGGGACGCAGGGCATCTACGGGCCGACGACGACTCACGGCACCGGCGCGTCGAGCGTGGCGGTCGGCAACCTCCACGGCTCGTGTCCGGAGTGCCTCCTCGTGTTCGTCGACACCGGCAACTTCAACCAGCAGCAGACGGAGCAGGCATTGGAGTGGGCGGAGAGCCAGCCGTGGATCGACGCGATCTCCAACTCGTACGGCCACAGCACGGTGTTCACCGACAACGTCTACACGGGCTCGGACACCGAGGCACAGCGGCGCGCGACGGTGCGCGGGCAGACCGTTTTCTTCGCGGCTCACAACGGTCACGACCGGTCCTTCTTCATCCCCAACAACACGCTGCTGTCGTCGCAGCCGGGGCCCGACTGGATCGTCACCGTCGGCGCAATCGACCCGGCGAGCCGGGGTTCGTTCTCCGGCCACGGCAAGCCCGCGGACATCTCCGGCGTCGGGCTTTCTTATCCCTCCGCCTACGGCTCGCCGACGGTCGGAGGCGAGGGGAACTTCTCCGGCACGTCGAACGCGACGCCGGTAGTGACCGGCGTCTACGGGCGCGCTCTTTACGAGGCGCGCCTCGCGCTCGCCGGCCCCAGCCGCACGCAGAGCAAGGGCGTCGTCGCGCGCGGGCGCCCCGTCGCCTGCGGCAAGGCGCGGCGCGACTGCGAGCTCGGCGACGGGATCCTGACCGCCGCGGAGCTTCGGACGCGGTTCTTCCACGGCGCGGTACACACCGACGCGGGCATGACGTCGGGCGCCGGCATCGTGGCCGCTCCTCCTCTCGGCGAGGACGAGTTCCTGAACGAGGGCCACGGGACCTACCTGGGGCTGCTGGACGGACGCGAGACGTGGCTCGACGAGATCGGCCGCGTCGTCGACCCGATGCTCGGCCGGGCCGAGGTGCTCGAGCGCCCGGAGGGCGAGCGGGAGTGGATGATCGTCGACTCGTTCTGCCGCCAGCACCTGTGGGGGGCGTGGCGGGGCGGCTACTACGTCGACGGCAAGACCGAGCTTCCCGGCAGCTCGCCCGAGTGGCCGCTGCGCACCCTCATCGAGACGGCCTGCCCGCAGGTCCCTCCCTTCTAGGGAACCGGGAGGGATCGAGCTCCACCCCTAGAAAGCTTCCGTAAGGCAGCGGCGGCCCGTCACTGAGGGCGAGAGCGAGGGAGGCAGATCATGCTCAGGAAAGCGATCGTTCTGACGGCGGCTATTTCGGTTCTCGCGGCTCCCGTCGCGGGGGCGCGCGGGGTTGCACCTCAGGAGGAGTCGGGAACCGTCGTCCTGCCGGCGCCGAGTCCCAACGGCGGCGAGGGGTGCTGGCAGGGGTTCGCGCGGAGGTTCTGGATCGTGAGTAGCGGCAGCACCGGCGGCCCGATGGGCAGCGTCTTCGATGTCGACGAGTCGACGTGGAACGGGAAGTTCAAGCTCGAGGTCACGGGCGGCGCCGCCGGCTCTGAGGACCTCGACGTCCACTTCTTCATGAACACGGGGTCGCTCGACCCGACGGACCCGGCGATGCAGAACGTCGCGCAGAGCTCGTCGTATCAGACGGCCGCGGCGGGAGGCGAGAAGGGCACGGTGCCGGAGGCCGCGACCGCGGCGATCATCTGCTTGCGTCCGGGTACCGGTGCGAACGCGGGGTGGACGTACGTCGCGACGCCGCCCAAGAAGAAGAAGTAAAGAGCTCCGCCCGGTCCAATAGCGTGGACGCGTGAAGGCGATACGCGTCCACGAGAACGGGGGGCCGGAGGTCCTCACGCTCGACGACGTCGCGGCCCCCGAGGCGCGCGACGGCCGCGTCGTCGTCCGCCTCGAAGCGACCGGCGTCAACTTCATCGACGTCTACCACCGCACGGGGCTCTACCCGAGGGACCTCCCGTTCGTCCCCGGCTCCGAGGGCGCGGGCGTCGTGGTCGAGGCCGCAGACGCCACCGGCTTCCGTCCGGGCGACCGTGTCGCGTCGGCGCAGCTATCCGGCGCGTACGCGGAGGCCGTGTCCGCGCCGCCCGGCGCGCTGGTCACGGTCCCGCAAGAGGTGCCGACGGACGTAGCGGCCGCGGTCATGGTGCAGGGCATCACCGCGCACTACCTGCTCAAGTCGACGTGCCCTCTGCAGGAGGGGGACTGGTGCGTCGTGCACGCGGCGGCCGGGGGAGTGGGACTGCTGCTGACGCAGACGGCGCGCTCGATGGGGGTGCGCGTGCTCGGGACCACCTCGACGCCGGCGAAGGCGAAGAAGGCGCGCGCCGCGGGGGCGGACGAAGTCGTGGTCCACGGCGAGCGCGACTTCGTCGCCGCGGCGCGCGAGGCGACCGGGGGCCGCGGCGTGAGCGCGGTCTTCGACGGCGTCGGGAAGGACACGTTCGACCGAAGCCTGGACTGCCTCGCGCCGCGCGGCTACATGGTCCTCTACGGCCAAGCCAGTGGCGTGGTCCCGCCGTTCGACCCGCGCCGGCTCGCGCGAGGGTCGCTGTTCCTCACGAGGCCGGGGATCGCCGACTACACGCAGACGCGCGAGGAGATGCTCTGGCGGGCGGGAGAGGTGCTCGGCGCGGTCGCGTCGGGGAAGCTGAGGGTGCACGTGCATGCGAAGTACCCGCTGTCGGAGGCGCTGCGCGCGCACGAGGACCTGCAATCGAGAAAGACGACGGGGAAGCTCCTGCTGGTCCCGTAGTTAGAGCCGGGCCACCATGTAGAGCTCGTCGCGCACGTCGTCGGGCGACAGCTCGATCGCCCGGGGATCACGGCCACCAGCTCGTATCCGTGCGCCTCGTAGAAGGTTTCCCTCCCGGTCCCGCCCCGGACCGTCAGGTGCAGGGCCTCCAGCCCGAGCGAGCGCGCGAAGTCGTGGGAGGCGCGCAGCAGCTCGCCGCCGATCCCGCGGCCCTGCTCGCCGGGGTGAACCTGCAGGCGCTTGAGCGTCGCCCAGTGCCGGAAGAGGGGGCCGGGCCGGTGCTCCAGGAACGCGAGCCCGACGATCGTGTCGCCGTCGTAGGCGACCACGCGGTGGTCGCGGCCGTCGCGCACCGTCCGCAGCGCCGACTCCGCGACCGGCGCGACTTCGTCGAACGTCACGGCGGGGGGAGGCGGCGCGAAGCCCACGGCGCCGCCCGCGTTGGAGACGTCGACCCATACCTCGACCAGACGGCGGAACGAGTCCTCGTCGAGCGGCGGGTCGAGGCGAAAGG
>JALZEG010000266.1 GCA_030862185.1 Actinomycetota bacterium | reverse complement strand
TGGCCGGCGCGGACCTCGTCGTCGACGTCACGACCGACGCTCCCTACGAGTGGACGCGCGAGCGCGTCGAGACGCGGCGCGGCTCGCAGTTCGTCGCGGGGGCCGAAGCCGCGGCGACCACCGCCGGGCTGATGGCGCGGCCGGAGCGCCGCTACCGGATCGCCGCGTACGACTTCGGGATCAAGCACAACATCCTCGACCTGCTCGTGACCGCGGGATGCGACGTCACGGCGCTGCCGGCGACGACCCCGGCGGGCGCGGTCCTCGACGGCGGGTTCGACGGCGTGTTCCTGTCGAACGGACCGGGAGACCCCGCGGCGGTCACCTACGGCGTCGACGCAGTGCGCGCGCTCGTGGGCCGGGTCCCCGTCTTCGGCATCTGCCTCGGGCACCAGATCCTGGGGCTCGCTCTCGGGGCGGACACGTTCAAGCTGCCGTTCGGGCACCGCGGGAGCAACCACCCCGTCAAGCGGTTTGGGCAGCCGCGCGTCGAGATCACCTGTCAGAACCACGGCTTCGCCGTCGACCCGGCGTCGATCGCCGACACGCCGGCACGCCTCACCCACGAGAACCTCAACGACGGGACGGTCGAGGGCCTCGAGGTGCCGGGGGTCGCTTTCAGCGTCCAGTACCACCCCGAGTCGGGCCCCGGTCCCCACGACTCCCGCTACCTGTTCGGGACCTTCCGCGACCTGATGGAATCGTTCGAGCCGGCAGAGCAACCGGCGTTCGTTTGAGAAAGGAGCACGGCCATGGGGAGAGGTGACAGGAAGAGGGCGCGCTGGAAGAAGGACCGCCAGCGCCGCAAGAAGTCGCGCGAGAAGCGGCGCGCCGCCGCGGCGGGCGCCGCGCGCTGATGGCAGAAACTTTCGAGGTCGTCGGCGTCGACCACGTCCAGGTCACGGCGCCCGAGGAGCTCGTCGAGGAGACCTGCGGCTGGTACAGCGACTGCCTCGGCCTCGAGCAGTTGGAGAAACCGGAGGGGACCCGTCCTGTCGGCGCGTGGTTCCGCGCGGGCCCCCAGGAGATCCACGTCTCCGTCGACGAGCACAACCCGCACAAGACCGCGCACTTCGGCCTCACCGTGACCGACTTCCACGCGGTCGTCGCCAGGCTGCGCGGCGCGGGGTGCCACATCGAGCAGGCCAGCACGATCCCCGGCCGGCACCGCTGCTACACGCGCGATCCGGCCGGCAACCGCATCGAGCTCGTGGCGTTCGATGAAGAAACCGGAGGCTCTTAGTGCCGCGGCGCGGCGACATCCACAAGATCCTCGTCATCGGATCCGGGCCGATCGTGATCGGCCAGGCCTCGGAGTTCGACTACTCCGGCGCGCAGGCGTGCAAGGTACTGCGCGGCGACGGGTATCAGGTCGTGCTCGTCAACAGCAACCCGGCGACGATCATGACCGACCCCGAGTTCGCCGACGCGACCTACGTCGAGCCCCTCACGGCCGCGCACGTCGCGACGATCGTCGAGCGCGAGAAACCCGACGCGTGCCTGCCGACGCTCGGCGGCCAGACCGCGCTCAACCTCGCGCTGGAGCTCTACGAGTCGGGCGTGTTCGACGCGCACGGCGTCGAGCTGATCGGTGCCCGGCCCGACTCGATCCGCCGTGCCGAGGACCGCAGGCTCTTCAAGGAGACGATGATCGCCGCGGGTCTCGAGGTCCCACGCTCGACGTTCGCCTACTCGGTCGAGGAGGCCGTCGCGGCCGCGGCGTCGATCGCGTATCCGCTCGTCGTCAGGCCCTCGTTCACGCTCGGCGGCGCCGGGGGCGGCTTCGTCCACGACGAGACCGAGCTGAGGATCGTCGCGGCCGAGGGGCTGCGGCTCTCGCCCATCGGCGAGCTCCTCATCGAGGAGTCCGTCTACGGGTGGAAGGAGTACGAGCTCGAGGTCATGCGCGACGGCAACGACAACGTCGTGGTGATCTGCCCGATCGAGAACCTCGACCCGATGGGCGTCCACACCGGCGACTCGATCACGGTCGCCCCGGCGATGACGCTCACCGACGTCGAGTACCAGGCGATGCGCGACGACGCGGCCGCGGTCATGCGCGCGATCGGCGTCGAGACCGGCGGCTCGAACGTGCAGTTCGCGGTCGATCCCGAGAACGGCCGGCGCGTCGTCATCGAGATGAACCCGCGCGTGTCGCGCTCGTCGGCCCTTGCGTCGAAGGCGACCGGTTTTCCCATCGCGAAGATCGCGGCGAAGCTCGCCGTCGGCTACACGCTCGACGAGATCCCGAACGACATCACGAAGCAGACGCCGGCGTCCTTCGAACCGTCGATCGACTACGTCGTCGCGAAGATCCCGCGCTGGGCGTTCGAGAAGTTCCCTGCCGCCGACCGCACCCTCGGCACGAAGATGAAGTCGGTCGGCGAGGTGATGGCGATCGGGCGGACGTTCGTCGAGGCGCTGCAGAAGGGCTTCCGCTCCCTGGAGGTCGACCTGCACGGGCTCGGCGCGGACGGGGGCCGCGAGGCGCCGCTGCCCGAGCTGCGCGAGCGGCTCGGCCGGCCGACCGAGGACCGGCTGCGGCTGGTCGAGCAGGCGCTGTTCCAGGGCATGGACGAGGACGAGGTCGCCGCGCTCTCCCGTATCGACCCGTGGTTCGTCCACCAGATAGCCCGCCTGGCGCATGCTCGTAGGGAGCTGGCCGCCGCGGGATCGCTCGAGGGGCTCGACGCGGAGGGGCTGCGCGCCGCGAAGCGGCTCGGGTTCTCCGACCTCCAGCTCGCGCGCATCCTCCGGACGGCCGAGGACGAGGTCCGCCGGCGCCGGATCGACCTCGGCGTCGTCCCGGCGTACAAGACCGTCGACACCTGCGCGGCGGAGTTCGAGGCGCACACGCCTTACTACTACTCGACCTACGAGGAAGAGGACGAGGTCGCGCCGTCGACGCGACCCAAGGTGCTGATCCTGGGCTCGGGGCCGAACCGGATCGGGCAGGGGATCGAGTTCGACTACTGCTGCGTCCACGCCGCGTTCGCGCTGTCGGACGCGGGCTACGAGACGATCATGCTGAACTGCAACCCGGAGACCGTCTCGACCGACTACGACACGTCGGACCGCCTCTACTTCGAGCCGCTCACCTTCGAGGACGTGATGAACGTCGTCGAACGTGAACGTCCCGAGGGCATCGTCGTGCAGCTCGGCGGCCAGACGCCGCTGAAGCTCGCCGGCGCGCTGTCTGCTGCGGGCGTCCCGATCTGGGGGACGCCGTTCGACGCGATCGACCGCGCCGAGGACCGCGAGCGCTTCGGCGACCTGCTGGCCGACCTCGCGCTGCCGCACCCGGCGAACGGGATCGCGCGCTCGGTTCCCGAGGCGCGCGCCGTCGCCGCGTCGATCGGCTACCCGGTGCTCGTGCGCCCGTCGTACGTGCTCGGGGGCCGGGCCATGGAGATCGTCTACGAGGAGTCGTCCCTCGAGCGCTACATGACGACGGCGGCGGAGGTGTCGCCGCGCCATCCGGTCCTCGTCGACCGCTTCCTGGAGGGAGCCGTCGAGGTCGACTGCGACGCCGTGTTCGACGGCCGCGAGCTCTACGTCGGCGGCGTTCTCGAGCACATCGAGGAGGCGGGCGTCCACTCCGGCGACTCCGCGTGCGCGCTGCCGCCTTTCACGCTCGGCCGGGACCAGGTCGACCAGGTCGTCGCGTACACGGAGGCGATCGCGCGCAGCCTCGGCGTCCGCGGCCTCATCAACATGCAGTTCGCGGTGAAGGACGAGCAGGTCTCCGTGATCGAGGCGAACCCGCGGGCGTCGCGCACCGTCCCGTTCGTGTCGAAGGCGACCGGCGTCCCGCTCGCGAAGGTCGCCGCGCGGATCATGGCCGGAGCGACGCTGGCGCAGCTGCGCGACGAGGGGATCGTCCCGCGCAAGAAGGTCGGACACGACGGCCTCCCTCACGTCGCCGTGAAGGAGGCCGTGATGCCGTTCGACCGCTTCCGCGGCGTAGACGCGCTGCTCGGCCCCGAGATGCGGTCGACCGGCGAGGTCATGGGCATCGACAGGACGTTCGGCCTCGCGTTCGCTAAGGCGGAGATCGGCGCGGGGCTCAGGCTCCCGACGAAGGGCACGGTCTTCGTCTCGGTCGCGAACCGCGACAAGCGGTCGGTGATCTTCCCCGCCAAGCGCCTCGCTGACCTCGGCTTCCAACTCCTCGCCACTCGCGGGACCGCCGAGGTGCTGCGCCGGGCCGGCGTCGAGGTCGGGATCGTCGAGAAGGTGTCGTCGCAGGACGCCAACAACGTCGCCGCCCGGATCGCCGCGGGCGAGGTCGAGATGGTGTTCAACACCCCGTTCGGCCGCGGCGCCCGCTCGGACGGCTACTACATCAGGACCGCGGCGGTCCAGGCAGGCGTCCCCTGCATCACGACGATGTCGGGGATCGCGGCCGCCGTGCAGGCCATCGAGGCGCTCGTCACGGGCCGGGTCGGGGCGCGACCGCTCCAGGAGTACCTTGCAGACGTGGAGAGCGGGATGCGGGCCTGATGTCCTCCCGAACGATGCCGATCTCGACCGGCGAGGTCCTGTCGCACAAGAAGTACGGCGAGGCCTATCACTCGTTGACGATCGTCGCTCCCGACGTCGGCGCCAAGGTGCGGCCCGGCCAGTTCGTCAACGTTCGCTGCGGCGAGCACCGCGACCACATCCTGAGGCGGCCGTTCTCGGTCTACCGCGTGCACAAACGGGGTGGGTGGGCGTCGACGATCGAGCTCGTCTTCGACATCAGGGGGCCGGGGACCGAGTACCTGGCGAGCCTGCGCGGCCACTTCATCGTAGACCTCGTCGGGCCGCTCGGACGCGGCTTCGCGCTGCCGAAGAGGCGCGCGCACTGCCTCCTCGTCGGCGGGGGGATCGGCGCGACGCCGTTGTTCTTCCTGGCGGACGAGCTGCGCAACGAGGGCCACCGCGTCGACGTGATCCTCGGCGCGCGCAACACCGGGCTGCTGCTGAACGCGATCGAGGCGCGGCGGCTCGCGAGCGTGTGCCGCACCACGACGGAGGACGGAAGCTCGGGCGACCGCGGCCGCGTCACCGACATCCTCGGCGAGACGATCGAGAAGTGCGACACCGAGGTCGTCTACTCGTGCGGCCCCCACCCCATGCTGGCCGCCGTGTCGCGCGTCTGCGTCGAGCGCAAGGTCCCCGTGCAGGTCGCGGTCGAGGAGCTGATGGGCTGCGGGTACGGGGTCTGCATGACCTGCGTGATGCCGCTGCGGCGGCGCCGCAAGACGGCGAAGGCCGTGGGGGTGGGTGGGGAACAGGAGGAAGACGACGTCTACTACGCGCGGTCCTGCACGGAGGGACCGGTCTTCAACGGGGCGTCGGTCGTGTGGAACGGGGCTGCCGACGCGGTCGCGCCCGACCAGTCCGAGCTGACTCCCGCGGGCGCCCCGAGCCGCGGAGCGGCGGCGCTGTCCGCCGAAGACGAGCACGCTCCGCCGGGCAACTGATGGCCGCGGAACGCAAGGGCGCACCCGATCTCTCGATCAAGCTCGCCGGCGTCGAGCTGGACAACCCCGTCCTGGTCGCGTCGGGGACCTTCGGGGCGGGGCGGGAGGCCGCCGCGTTCCTGGACCCCTCCGCGCCGGGCGGGATCATCGTGAAGTCCATGACGCTAGTCCCCTGGAAGGGGAAGCCGACGCCGCGGATGTGCGAGACGCCGTCCGGGATGCTCAACGCGATCGGGATCCAGAACAAGGGCGTCGACCACTTCCTCGCGGAGGACCTCCCGTGGCTGCTCAAGCGCAAGGCGACGGTGATCGCGTCGATCGCGGGCAACACGGTCGAGGAGTTCGTGCGCGTGGCCGACAAGCTGCGCACCGGGGGCCGCGGAGTCGCCGCGGTCGAGGTCAACATCTCGTGCCCGAACCTCGAAGACCGGAACAACATGTTCGCCCACTCGCCCGACTCGACCGCGGCGGTCGTCTCGGGCGTGAAGAACGCGCTCAAGCGCATGCCGGT
>JALZEG010000251.1 GCA_030862185.1 Actinomycetota bacterium | reverse complement strand
TCGGCGCGCCGGGGGGCCTGGAAGATCGTGAAGGACCTGGCCGCGGAGGGCAAGACGATCTTCCTCACCACGCACTACATGGACGAGGCCCAGTTCCTCGCCGACCGCGTCGCCATCATCGTCGCGGGCCGCATCACCGCGGAGGGTCCGCCGTCGACGCTGGCGTCCCACGACCTCGCCGCGACCACGATCAGCTTCGCGCTGCCGGGGGGCCGGACGCTGCCGGACGCGTTCGCCGCGGCGGCGCACGACGGCGAGCTCGTCGAGATCAGGACCCCCGAGCCGATGAGGACGCTCAACGAGCTGACCGGGTGGGCGCTGCGCGAGGGGGTCGAGCTCCAGGCCCTCACCGTGTCGCGGCCGTCGCTCGAAGACGTCTATCTCGATCTGACGGAGAAGGTATGAGCACCGGCGGGCTGACGCTGCGGCAGGTCTCCTTCGAGAACCGGAGCTTCTGGAGGAACCCGCCGGCCGCGTTCTTCACGTTCGTGTTCCCGCTGATGTTCCTCGTGATCTTCAACCTGATCTTCGGCGGCGACGACATCCCGATCGGAGGCGGGCGGACGATCAGCGGGTCGACGTTCTACGTGCCCGCGATCGCGGCGTTCTCGGTGATCACCGCGTGCTACACGAACATCGGGATGGCCGTCGCCACGGCCCGCGACCTCGGCATCCTCAAGCGCGTGCGCGGGACGCCTCTGCCCCCGTGGGCTTACCTGCTGGCGCGGGTGATCCACGCGAGCGTGATCGCGTTGCTCCTCGTCGCCGTCGTCACCGTCGCCGGCGCGCTCTTCTACGACGTCGACGCGCCGGCCGGCGACATGCCGCTGTTCATCCTGTCCGTTGTCGTGGGGGCGGCGGCATTCTCGGCCCTCGGCCTCGCGGTGACGGCCGTCATCCCGACGGCGCAGGCGGCTCCGGCGGTCGTCAACGCGTCGATCCTTCCGCTGCTGTTCATCTCGAACGTCTTCATTCCCGTCAACCAGGCGCCGGAGTGGCTCGAGACCTTCTCCAAGGTCTTCCCGGTGCGCCACTACGCCGATGCGATGGCGGCCGCGTTCGTCCCCGACGACCTCGGGGTGGGCCGGGAATTCGTCTTCGACCCGACGAGCCTGGTCGTCGTCGCCGCGTGGGGCGTCGCCGGCCTGTTGCTCGCAAGCCGGTTCTTCTCCTGGGAGCCGCGGCGGTGACGATGGTCGCCGTGCGGGGGCCGCAGGTGCTGGACGACGTCGTGGTCTTCTCGTTGCCCGACCCGGACCGCGCGTTGAACGGCGTCAGGCTGCTGCAGGAGATCCGCCGCCCGCGCAACGGCCCGGAGCTCCAGCGGGACGCGGACGACGACGTGTGGAAGGCCGCGTTCCTGAGGCCGAACGCAGACCGCATGGAGTACCAGCTCGAGCTCCACCACGAGGACGGCGCGTACGAGATCGTCCCGGACCCCGGGAACCCCCTGACCGCAGCCGGCCCCTTCGGCGACAAGTCCGTCGTGGAGTTCCCCGGCTACGCGCCTCCGGCCTGGCTCGACGAGGACGCGCCGCCGGGCGACGAGGACCCCGTGCTCATCCCGAGCCGGATCCTGCGCGACCGCATTCCCGCGATCGTATGGTCTCCGCGGGACACCGATCCGGAGGAGCCGCTGCCGTTGCTCGTCGCGCACGACGGGCCCGAGTACGCGCTCTACTCCGCGCTGACGCGCTTCCTGTCGGTGATGGTGGCCCGCGGGCGGCTCCCCCGGCTGCGCGCCGGGCTCGTCGGCCCCGTCGACCGCGACAACACGTACTCGGCGTCGGCCGCATACACGCGTGCGATGGCGCACGAAATCCTGCCCGCGCTCGGCCGTCTCGCGCCGACGCGGCACGGGCGCAGCGCGCGCGTCGGGATGGGAGCGAGCCTCGGGGGTCTCGCGATGCTCGTGCAGCACCGCCGCGCCCCGGCGACGTTCGGCGGGCTCTTCCTGCAATCCGGCAGCTTCTTCCGGCAGCGCTTCGACCGCCATGAGTTCGGGTTCCCGCGCTTCCGCCGCATCTCGCGCTTCGTCGGCGGCGTGCTGGCGGTGGACGACTGGGCACACCCGATCCCGGTGACGATGACGTGCGGGACGGTCGAGGAGAACCTCGCGAACAACCGCGCGGTGCGCGACGCGCTCGAGGGCCACGGCTACGACGTCTACCTGCACGAGAACCGCGACGGCCACAACTGGGTCGGCTGGCGCGACACCTTCGATCCGCACCTCACCGACCTGTTGACGAAGGTGTGGGGATGAGGCGCGACCACCTGTCACTGCCGGCCCCCGCGATCGGCGGATACGGCGACGTCGTCGCGTACGGCCATTGGGGGCGCCCGCTGCTGGTCTTCCCGTCGCAGCAGGGCCGCTCGTGGGACTACGAGAACAACGGGATGATCGGGGTGCTCGAGTCGCTGATCGAGGCCGGCCGACTCAAGGTCTACTGCGTCGACAGCTTCGACGCCGGGAGCTGGGACGCCCACCACCTCTCGCTCGAGGAGAGGGCGCAACGCCACGGCGTCTACGAGGACTGGATCGTCGACCACGTCGTCCCGTGGATCCACATGGACTGCGGCGGCCCGGTGGAGGTGATGACGACCGGCTGCAGCTTCGGCGCGTACCACGCGGCGAACTTCGCCCTGAAGAGGGCCGACCTGTTCCCGCTCGCGATCTGCCTCAGCGGCGTCTACGACCTCTCGCTCGTCGGGCACGGCCACCGCGGCGACACCTTCTACTTCAACAACCCGATGGACTACGTCGCGCACATGGACGGCGACCACCTCGACTGGCTGCGGCAGCGCGTGAGCCTGCTGCTCGTGTGCGGCCAGGGGCAGTGGGAGGACACGACGAACTCGCTGCAGAGCACCAGGCAGTTCGCCGCCGTGCTCGCGAACAAGGGGATCCGGCACGAGCTCGACCTCTGGGGGCACGACGTGCCGCACGACTGGCCTTCGTGGAGGAGACAGATAGCGCATCATCTGCCGAGGTTCTGCTGAAGGGAGCGACGTGAGCACACACCTGATCGGGCTGCTGCTGGGGACCGAGGAGGACTGGCCGGGCACGTTCGAGGCGATCATGCGGCGGCTCCAGCCGAGCATCGACTTCAAGGGCGAGACGCACACGTTCGAGACCGAGCGCGTCACGATCGAGCCGTTCGACCTGCGCGCGGTCCCGCGTCATTCCCTCGTCATCGACCGGCTCGCGCACTGGTACTACGTCCCGCGCGAGTGGCTGAAGAAGGTCGCGTTGATGAACGACGTGTACCTGATGAACAACCCGTTCACGTTCCAGTCGATGGAGAAGCACTCGGCCTACTGCGCCATGATCCGGCTCGGCCTCAAGGTGCCGAAGACGTGGATGATCCCGACCAAGAAGCCGCCGGAGAACCCGCGCTTCCCGTACACGGCGGAGCGGTACAACATGCCCTTCGACCTGC
>JALZEG010000097.1 GCA_030862185.1 Actinomycetota bacterium | reverse complement strand
GGATCAGGTGCGCGCCGAGGCGGGGACCGTGCGGTAGGCGTCGAAGACGGAGTCGACGCGGCGAACGCTCTGGATGACGTGCTCGAGGTGCGAGGGATCGGCGAGCTCGAACGTGAACGTCAGCGTGGCGATCCCGTCGCGTCCGGTGCGCGTGGACGACGCGACGATGTGGATCCCCTGGTCGGAGATGGCCGTCGTGACGTCGCGCAGCAGCTTCGCGCGGTCGAGCGCCTCGATCTGGATGCCGACGATGAACGTCCCGAGGTGCCGGTCGTCCCACCAAACCTTCGCGATCCTTCCTTCATCCGTGGCCTGCAGCGCCTTCGCGTTCGGACAGTCGTCCCGATGCACCGATACCCCGCGCCCCCTCGTGAGGAAACCAACGATGGGATCGCCGGGGACGGGCGTGCAGCAGCGCGCGAGCCGTACCAGCAGGTCGTCGACGCCCTCCACGATGACCCCCTTGCCGCGCGGCACTCGCGTCCGGCGCCGGACCGGCCGCTCCACGACCTCCTCGGGCTCCGTCTCCTCCTCCCGCTGGAAGAGACGGATCACGCGCGTCGTGATCGTCTGCGGCGAGAGGTGCCCGGCCCCGATCGCGACGTACATCGCGTCGAGGTCCGGGTACTTGAGCTCGCCGGAGATCTGCCGGAGGAGGTCCCCCTTAGAGATCTTGTCGACCGGGAGCCCCTGCTTGCGCATCGCGGTGACGAGCGCGTCGCGCCCCTGACCCAGCGCGTCCTCACGGCGCTCGCGCGCGAAGTGCTGGCGGATCTTGTTGCGGGCACGAGCGGTCTTGACGAGCTGCAGCCAGTCCCGCGACGGCGCGGCCGGGCCCTTGGTCGTGATGATCTGCACTGTGTCGCCCGAGGAGAGCTCGAAGCCGAGCGGGACGATGCGCCCGTTGACGTGCGCGCCGACGGTGTGGTGGCCGACCTCGGTGTGGATGGAGTAGGCGAAGTCGACCGGCGTAGCGCCCCGCGGCAGCTCGATGACGTCGCCCTTCGGAGTGAAGGCGAAGACCTCGTCCTGGTAGAGGTCGATCTTCAGGGACTCCATGAACTCCTTGGGGTCTTCGCTCTCCTTCTGCCAGTCCATCATCCGCCGGAGCCAGGCCATCTCCTCCTCCGACGCCTTGCCGCGGCGCTGCTCCTTGTAGAGCCAGTGCGCGGCGATGCCGAACTCCGCGGCGCGGTGCATGTCCTCTGTGCGGATCTGGATCTCCATCGCGCGGCCCCGGGGACCCACGACCGTCGTGTGGAGAGACTGGTACATGTTGAACTTGGGCATCGCGATGTAGTCCTTGAAGCGCCCCGGCACCGGCTTGTAGAGGGTGTGGAGCGCGCCGAGCGCGCCGTAGCAGTCGCGCACGGAGTCGACGACGACCCGGATGCCGACGAGGTCGAAGATCTCCTCGAACTGCTTGCCGCGCAGCACGATCTTCTCGTAGATCGCGTAGAGGTTCTTCGGGCGGCCGAACACCTCCGCCTTGATCTTCACCTCCTTGAGCTTGTCGAGGATCTGCTCGATGACCTCGTCGAGCACGCGCTCGCGCTCGGGCTGTCGCTGCTGGACGAGCCCCTCGATCTCGGCGTACCGCTTCGGGTGCAGCGTCTGGAACGCGAGGTCCTCGAGCTGCCACTTCACCGCGTACATGCCGAGCCGGTGCGCCAGCGGCGCATAGATCTCGAGCGTCTCCAGCGCGATCAGCTCGCGCTTCTCCTTCGCGAGAGGAGCGAGCGTCTGCATGTTGTGGAGGCGGTCGGAGATCTTGATCAGCAGTACGCGCACGTCCTTCGCGGTTGCGACGATCATCTTGCGGAGGTTCTCGGCGCGGCCGTGCTCGGCGGAGCGGAAGCGGATCTTGTCGAGCTTGGTGACTCCGTCGATCAGCTGCGCGACGTCGAATCCCAGCTCCTCCTCGACCTCGGCGAGCTTCAGCTGGGTGTCCTCGACCGCGTCGTGGAGGAGGCCGGCGGCCACCGTGGTCTCGTCGAGCCCGAGCTTGGCGAGGGCGAGTGCCACCCCGACCGGATGCGTGATGAACGGGTCGCCGGACTTGCGCATCTGACCGGCGTGGCAGGCGTCGGCGATGTCGTAGGCCCGCTCGACGATCTTCACGTCCGCCTTCGGTCGCCGCGCCTTGACCTCGCGGAGGATCGCCTCGAGCGCGGGGTCGACGGGAGCCTTCGGCGACCGGACCTTCTTGAGCACGGCCTTGACGCCGCGCGGTTGCGCCGGAGCCTCGGCGCGTTCGGGTACCGCGTCCGTCGCGCTCGGTTCAGGCGGGGCTGCCATACCCCATTGTCGCGTTAAAACCTGGCTTTGGACGCCTTCCAGCTCTGACGGCCATCCAGCGCGCCATGTCCAAAGCCAGGTTTTATTGGGCCCCTTCGGCGTCCTTGCGCCGGACGAACAGGACGGTCGGGCGCCCGCCGCCCATGCGCTTGACCTCCCACCCCGCGGTGAGCCACGCCCTGCTGTGCATCCGCTTGGGGTCGTTGCGCCACCACGACGGGAACCGCGCGTTCGCCGGCAGCTCCTCGTCGACGAGGTCGGCGATCTCGTCGACCGAGAGCTCGATGGCGTCCTTCCCCGGGGGCTGCGACGCGAGGAACGCGGCGAGCCGGATGTAGCTGAGCGAACGCCGCTTCGGCGCGTTGTCGGGGCGCATGGTCAACAGAGCGTAAGGAGTCGAGTTGTCCGAAGACCAGGGGGAAGGTGCTTATGTCCCGATTCCGAGCCGCTAGTAGGAGATCAGGCTGAGGAACTCGTAGCCCTCCAGGCGCTCGCGGCCCCCCAGGAAGCCCAGCTCCATGATCGTCGCGATCGCCGCCACCTTCCCCCCGCACCGCTCGGTGAGCGCCGCCGTCGCCGCCGCGGTCCCGCCGGTCGCCAGGACGTCGTCGACGATCAGCACGCGCTCGCCGGGCTGGACCGCGTCGCGGTGCATCTCCAGGTGGTCCACCCCGTACTCCAGCGCGTACTCCTGCGACTCGACCTCCCACGGCAGCTTCCCCTGCTTGCGCACGGGGATGAGCCCTGCCGTGAAGCGATACGCGAGCGGCGCCGCGATCATGAACCCGCGCGCCTCGATCCCCACGACCTTGTCGATCTCGTCGCGGTCGAACTCGTGGGCGATCGCGTCGATCGTGTACGGGAACGCCTTCTTGTGCGCGAGCAGTGGGGTGATGTCCTTGAAGACGATCCCGGGCTTCGGGAAGTCCGGGATGTCCCGGATGTGCTCCTTGAGCCACTCGTGGTCGCGTTGCGGGCTCATCGCCCCCGCCGCCGTTTCGCTTTCTTCGAGCCGGCCCTCGCTCGCGCCGGGCCGGCCGGCGACGCCGGACGGGTGGGGACGGGAGTCGTGGCGACGCCCGCCGCCGCCTCGACCGGCGAGAGCACCTCGCCCTGACGCGCCTGTGCGCGCTCCGCGGCCCGCTCCATCTTCTCGCGCACGTTGCGGTAGCGCGGCTCCTGCTCCTTCATGACCGAGAGCACCGGGGTGGCGATGAAGATCGACGAGTAGGTCCCGCCGAGGATCCCGACAAAGAGGGCGAGCGCGAGGTCCTTGAGCGTCGCGGCCCCCGCGAGCCCGGCGCCGACGAAGAGCAGCGCGGCGACCGGGATCAGCGTCGTCAGCGACGTGTTCAGCGACCGCGCGAAGACCTGGTTCATCGCGAGGTTCGCGGCGCCCTGGTACGTCATCCGCCCCGTGCCCGCGTACGCGTCGGCGTCCTCCTCGACCTTGTCGAAGACCACGACGGTGTCGTACAGCGAGTAACCGAGGATCGTGAGGATCGCGATGACCGTCGACGGGGTGACCTCGAAGCCGACGAGCGAGTAGATGCCGGCGGTGATCAAGAGGTCGTGCAGCAGGGCGATGATCGCGGCGAATCCCATCTTCCAGTCGAAGCGCCACGAGATGAACGCGAGGATGACGACCAGGAAGATCACGAGCGCGCGCAAGGCCTTGTCGGTGATCTGAGCCCCCCACTTGCGGCCCACGTCCTGGTGATCCGTCTCCTCGACCGTCGCGCCGACGGTTCCGCTGACGGTGTTGATGACCTCCTGCTGGGTTTCGGGGTCGGCGATCTCCGCCGTCTGGACGACGACGTTGCGTTCGTCGCCGTCCGTCGACTGCTCGACCTGGATCTGGGCGTCGTCGGCGCCGAACTCGGTCAACGCGCTCCGGACCTCGGCGATGACCTCGGTGTCCGACAGGTCTCCCGCCGGACCGTCCGAGGCGATCGGGCTCTGGATCGCCAGCCCGCCCTCGAACTCGATGCCGAAGTCGAACCACCGGACGAACATCGAACCGATGCTCAGGGCGAGGACGGCTCCCGAGATCGCGAACCAGAGGTTGCGCTTGCCGATGAAGTCGACCCGCGTCTCGCCCCGATAGACACGGCCGAGCACGCTCATGCCGGCATCTCCGCGGTCTCACGCGCGCCGACGGCAGAGCCGCCGAGGTACTTGGTGCGTCCGAGCAACACCATCGCCGGACGGATGAGGAAGAACGCGAGGAGGACGTCGACGGCCGTCGCGAGCCCGAGCGTCAGCGCGAACCCGCGCACGGGGCCCACCGCGAGGAAGAACAGGATGACGGCCGCGGCTCCCGTCACGAAGTCGGCGACGAGGATGGTCTTGATCGCGCGGTCGGAGCCCCGCTGCACCGCGGCACGGATGCTCTTGCCCGAACGCACCTCGTCCTTGAGCCGCTCGAACGCGACGATGAACGAGTCGGCCGCGATGCCGATCGACACGATGATCCCCGCCACGCCGGCGAGGGTGAGCGCGAGCCCGGCGCCTTCGCCCAACAAGGCCAGGACGGTGTAGACGAGGGCGCTGAACTCGAGGAAGCCGAGCCAGATCACCAGACCCAGCATTCGGTAGTAGACGAGGACGTAGATCATGACGAGGCCCAGCCCGACGATCCCTGCCGTGAGGCCGGTCTCGAGCGACTCGCGGCCGAGTGTCGGCGACACCTTGCGGACCTCCTGCCGCTCGAGCGTGATCGGGAGCGCGCCGGTCGTGAGCACGAGAGCGAGGTCCTTGGCCTCCTGCTCGTCGCCGACGTCGATCGAGGTCTCGCCGCCCGCGATCCCCTGTCCGCACTCGACGCCCCCCTGAGGGGACGTCGCCGGGTCTTCCATCCCCGCCGCGGACTCGACCTTGCCGTCGAGCACGATCGCGACCTGGCTCTTGATCTGCTCGCCCTTGTCACGCAGGCACGCGAGCTCGTCGGTGAAGGCCTCCCACCGCTCCGAACCCTCGGAGTTCATGTCGATGCTGACCATCCAGGAGTTGCCGCCGACCGGGACGGCCTCGGCGTCCTCGACGAT
The DNA here is from genome assembly GCA_030862185.1 of Actinomycetota bacterium. GTDB lineage: Bacteria > Actinomycetota > CADDZG01 > CADDZG01 > WHSQ01 > JALZEG01. Next base: position 3,038 of record JALZEG010000097.1, on the reverse strand, counting down.
CGAGCCGGTCAGCCCGTTCGCCGGCCTGAGCCGGTAGAGGGTGCCGTCCTCGTCGGGGTACACGACCTCTTCGTCGTTCACCGACGAGTCGACCTCTTCGGTGACCTCGGGCGCCTTCTTCGCGTTCGGTCTGTAGATCTGCTCGACCTGTCTGAACGTGAGCTGCGCGGTCGTGCCGATGAGCTCGAGCGCGGCCTCCTCGTCCTCGACGCCGGGAAGCTGGATCAGGACGTTGTCGCCGAAGACGCTGACCTCCGGCTCGGCGACGCCGAGAGCGTCGATCCGTTGACGGATGAGGTTGACGGTCTGCTCGAGCACGTCCTCCCGCACTTCCTCGCCCGTCGCCTGGAGGATGACGCTGATCCCGCCCTCGAGATCGAGCCCGAGCTTCGGCGACGCTCCGGCCGCGATGACCCCGCCGAGCCCGCCGAAAGACACGACGAGCCCGATGATGAGCATGATCTTGTATCGCCTGGTCTTCACAAGAGCTTGCTCCCGTTTATATCTATCTTGAACTGGCATTCGAGGAACTCCGCCGCCCGGCGGCACATCACCATCCGCGACAGGAAGATCTCGAAGTACTCCATGACCCCCGCGAGCTCGGTGTCGATCGTGAGCTCCAGGGTGAGAGTACGCGCATCCGCGTCGACGCGCAGGAACGAGTGCTCGACGGCGTGGTTCACGCGATCGTGGATGTCGAACAGCTGAGGGTCCTTCACCCTCACCCGGGAACGGTGCACGTCGGACTTGTCGGCGACGATGAGGGCCGCGCCCGCGGGGTTCACGGGGTTCCCGAACTCCTCCTCGTGGTTGCCGATGGCGCCGAGGACGACCCCGATCTCGCCGTACGGAAGCCCGACGTCGCGCAGTATCTCGTAAGTGATCGCGGCCCCCGTCTGCGAGTGCATCGTCCGGGACACGAAGTTGCCCATGTCGTGCAGGTACCCGGCCATCGCGCCGAGCTCGGTCATCCGCTCGTCGAAGCCGAGCCGGTGCAGCACGTTGTAGGCGATCTTCGCGACGAGGTTCGCGTGGCGGAAGCCGTGCTCGGTGTAGCCGAGCTCGCCGAGGTAGCGGTCGGCGAGCCCGATGAACGTCTGGACGCCGTCGTGCGCCTGGAGCTCGGCGAGCCCGACGCGGGCCGCCGGGTCTACGGGCTCGGGATCCGGCGCGGGCTCCAGTGGCCGCGGCGCGCCGGCGGCCGGTCCGGTCACGCCGAGGTGTCCTCCACGTCTCCGGCGTCCTCGCTCGGCTCGAGGTCTTCGGTGACCCGGCGCGCTATCGCCGACTTGACGAAACGCAGCCTCGTGCCCGGCGACGGCTCCAGCTCGAAGTCGTCGTCGCCGATCGCGGTGACCCGGCCGTAGAGGCCGCCGATGGTGACGATCTCGTCACCCACGTCGACGCTGCCGATGAGCTGCCGGTGCTGCTCGACCCGCCTCTTCTGCGGCCGGATCAAGAGGAAGTAGAAGACGGCGATGAGCCCGCCGAGGAGAAACAGCTGAGTAAGACCCTCTTCCACCCGAAGTCACTTCCTTCCCGAGCACGCCCACGCGAACAGAGCCGCGTGCCGCGGCTCTCCGCCCATCCTACCGGGAGCGGAACCCTAGGACTCGAACAGGCGGGCCGCGGCCCCCTCGGGCGGCGGCGCCCCCACGTGCGCGAAGGCCGCCGCGGTCGCCACGCGGCCCCTCGGGGTCCGGCGCAGCAGGCCCAGCTGCATCAGGAACGGCTCGTAGACGTCCTCGATCGTGTCGGGCTCCTCGCCCACCGAGACGGCCAGTGTCGAGAGCCCGACCGGACCCCCGCCGAAGCGGCGGACGAGCGCGTCGAGGATCGCGCCGTCGGTCTTGTCGAGCCCCTTGTCGTCGACCTTGAAGACCTCGAGGGCGTCGCGGGCGACGTCGCCGTCGATGGCCCCCCGCGCCCGCACCTGCGCGAAGTCGCGCACCCTCCGCAGCAAGCGGTTCGCGATGCGCGGCGTCCCGCGGGACCGGCGGGCGATCTCGAGCGCGCCCTCCTGGTCGAGGGCGACTGCGAGGATGGCGGCGGAGCGGCGCACGATCCGCTCGAGGTCCTCCGGCGGGTAGTAGTCGAGGCGCTCGGCGAGCTCGAAACGGCTGCGCAGGGGGCCGGTGATGAGCCCGGCCCTCGTGGTCGCGCCGATCAGCGTGAAGCGCGGCAGGTCGAGGCGGATCGTGTGCGCGCTTGGCCCCTTCCCGATGACGAGGTCGAGCTGGAAGTCCTCCATCGCCGGGTACAGGACCTCCTCGACCGTGCGCGGCAGGCGGTGGATCTCGTCGATGAACAGGACGTCGGCGTCCTCGAGGTTCGTGAGGATCGCCGCGAGGTCGCCGGCGCGCTCGAGCGCGGGGCCGGACGTCGGGCGGATCGACGCGTCCATCTCGTGCGCGACGACGTGAGCGAGCGAGGTCTTCCCGAGCCCCGGCGGTCCCGACAGCAGCAGGTGCCCCGCGGGTTCGTTCCTCTCGCGCGCGGCCTGCAGCACGATGCCCAGGTGCTCCTTGAGCTCCGGCTGACCGACGAACTCGTCCAGCGTGCGCGGCCGCAGTGACCGGTCGGCCTCGTAGTCCTCCGGTCCCGCTGCCTTCGCGAGCACCTCATCAGTCATCAGGCCAGCACCCTCAGCGCCGACTTCACGATGTCCTCGACCGTCGCCTCGTCCGCAGGACCCGCCTCGCTCAACGCGACCCGTACCTCTCCGGAGGAGTAGCCGAGGTTCTCGAGAGCCGAGCGCGCCTTCGACAGCGCGTCGGGTCGGACGCCGACGACCTCGAGGTCGGGCAGCGCCAGCTTCTCCTTCAGGTCGAGGACCATCCGCTGCGCCGTCTTCTTGCCGATGCCCGGCACCGCCGAGATCGCCGCGACGTCGTCGGTGACGAGGGCTTTCCGGAGCGCGTCGGGGGTGAACGCGGAGCACACCTGGAGCGCGACCTTCGGGCCGACGCCGTTGACGCCGAGCAGCGCTTCGAAGATCCGTTGCTCGGACTCGGTCGCGAAGCCGAAGAGCGCGAGGA
>JALZEG010000207.1 GCA_030862185.1 Actinomycetota bacterium | reverse complement strand
GTCGACCGGCTTCACCGTGTGCATGTCGAGGACGCGCGCGTTGATCCCTTCGTCCGCGAGGGCCGCCGCGGCGTCGAGCGCCATCGCGACCATGATCCCGTTCGCGACGATCGTGATGTCGTCTCCCTCACGCAGCGTGTTGGCCTTGCCGAGGTGGAAGTCCGCTCCGCCGGGATAGACCACCGGGACCTTCGGCCGGCCACAGCGCAGGAACGTCGGACCGCGGGTGTCGATCATCGCGGCGGTCGCGGCGGCCGTGCTCGGCCCGTCCGCGGGGACGATCACCGTCATGCCGGGGATCGCGCACGCGAGCGCCACGTCCTCGATCGCCATCTGCGACGGGCCGTCCTCGCCGATCGATATGCCCGCGTGCGAGCCGACGAGCTTCACGTTCTGGTTCGGGAAGCCGATCGACATGCGGATCTGGTCGAACGCGTTCGCCAGCAGGAAGACCGAGAACGACGCGACGACGGGGACCTTGCCGGACGCCGACAATCCCGCCGCGATCCCGATCATGTTCGACTCCGCGATCCCGGCGTTGAAGAAGCGGTCCGGATAACGCTCGGCGAAGTAGCTCGTGAACGTCGAGTTGTTCACGTCGCCGTCGATGACGACTATGCGCTCGTCGGACCCGAGCTCGGCGAGAGCGCGTCCGAACGCCTCCCTCGTCGGGTCGCCTTCCTGCAGGTCCACTCTCGACAGCCCGAAGCTCATCAGCCCGCTCCGATCTCTTGCAACGCCTTCGCCTCCTCGTCGGGCGGGATGGGCTTGCCGTGCCACGAACCCTGCTTCGCCTCGAGCAGCGACACGCCCTTGCCCTTGACCGTGCGGGCGACGATCGCCTGGGGCTTCCCCTTCACGCCCCGCGCCCACTCGAACGCCCTCGCTACCTCTTCCAGCGAGTGCCCGTCGATCGTCGTGACCTCGAGCCCGAACGCGCGCAGCTTGTCCTCGAGCGGATCCAGCGGCTGGATGTCGTCGACCGCGCCGGTCTGCTGGTAGCCGTTGCGGTCGACGATCAGCGTCAGGTTGTCGAGCCGGTGGTTGCCCGCGTACATCGCGGCCTCCCAGACCTGGCCCTGCTCGCTCTCGCCGTCCCCGACCATCACGTAGACGCGGTAGTCGCGGGCGTCGAGCCGACCGGCCAGCGCGTGGCCGATCGCGATCGAGAAGCCTTGGCCGAGCGAGCCCGTCGACGCCTCGACGCCGGGCAGCCGGCACATGTTCGGGTGGCCTTCGAGCGGGGAGCCCAGCTTGCGCAGCGACATCAGGTCGTCGCGCGGGAAGTAGCCGGCCCCGGCGAGCGCCGCGTACAGTCCCGGCGCGCCGTGCCCCTTCGACAGGATGAAGCGGTCGCGGTCGGGGTCCTGCGGGTTCGCGGGGTCGTAGCGCAGCACGCCGCCGAAGTAGAGGACCGTGAGGATCTCGACCATCGACAGCGACGTGGACGGGTGGCCGGAGCCCGCGGCGGTGGTGGCCGTGACGATGTCCCGGCGCATCCGCCGGGCGATCTCGGTGAGTGCGGTGACGTCCTCGGTCCGCGACCCCGGCATCGAACCTCCTTCTCGCTCCAGCGTTCGCGCCCATGAAACCACGCGGTTTTTCGCGACCGGCCGCGCGGGGGCGGCCCGTAGGATGACTCGATGGCCGAGGAACGCTCCTTCACCGCGCCCAAGGGGACCTACGACCTCCTCCCGCCTGAGTCTTGGCGGTGGGTCGACGGCGCGCGGCGGGCCCTCGACACCTTCGCCCGGGCCGGCTATGCCCCCGTCGAGACGCCCATGTTCGAGCACACCGAGGTGTTCGAGCGGGGCGTCGGGGCGACGAGCGAGGTCGTCGGCAAGCAGATGTACACGTTCCTCGACAAGGGCGGCCGCTCGCTGACGCTGCGGCCCGAGGGGACGGCGCCGGTGGTGCGGGCCGTCCTCGAGCACCGCCTCGAGCGCGGCGCCCTGCCGGTGAAGCTCGCCTACGCGAGCTTCATGTTTCGCCAGGAGCGTCCCCAGAAGGGCCGGTTCCGCCAGTTCTTCCAGGTCGGCATCGAGAGCATCGGGTCGGACGCCCCGGCCGTCGACGCCGAGGTCGTCGAGGTCGGAGTCCGGTACCTCCGGGACATGGGCGTGCGCTGCACGCTGCTGCTGAACTCGATCGGGCACCCCGCGGAGTCGTGCCGGGGCGGCTACGTGAAGCTGCTCGCCGACTGGCTGCGCGACCGGAGCGACGACCTTGCCCCGGTCGACCGCGCGCGCGTCGAGACGAACCCTCTGCGGACCTTCGACTCGAAGGAGGCGGCGACGATCGCCGTGATGGCCGAAGCGCCGCTGATCACCCACCACCTGTGCGACGCGTGCGCGGAGCATTTCGCGGGGGTCAAGTCGCTGCTGATGGCCGTCGGGGTCCCACACAAGGTCGACCCCCGGCTGGTGCGCGGGCTCGACTACTACACGCGCACGGCGTTCGAGTTCGTCTCCGGCGACCTCGGCTCGCAGAACGCCGTAGGCGGTGGGGGACGGTACGACGGGCTCGCCGAGGCGCTCGGCGGCGAGCCGCTGCCGGGGATCGGCTTCGCGCTGGGGCTGGACCGCATCCTGCTCGCCGCGGAAGAACCCGACGAGCCGCGGCGGGCCGTCAGGGCGTACGTCGTGGGCGCGCGAGGGGTCGGGAAGTCGATGCCCTTCGAGCTCGCCACCCGCCTGCGCCGCGCGGGGATCGGTGCGGACTTCGACGTCGCCGGGCGGAGCATGAAGCGGCAGATGAAGGAGGCGGATCGCTCCGGCGCCGCATGGGCGGTGATCGTCGGTCCCGCCGAGCTCGACGCCGGAAAGGTCACGCTGAGGGACCTCGTCAGCGGGGGCGAGGAGCAGGTCCCGCTGGACGAGCTCGAGAGGAGACTGGCTTAGATGCTTCGGTCACACACCTGCGGCGAGCTGCGGGCCGAGGACGAGGGGGCCGGGGTCACGCTGTGCGGCTGGATCCACAGCCGCCGCGACCACGGCGGCGTGGCGTTCATGGACCTGCGCGACACGACCGGGCTCGTGCAGGTCGTCGCGAACGAGCGCGACCTCGTCCAGGCCGTGCGCAACGAGTACTGCGTGCGCGTCACCGGCAAGGTGGTGCGGCGCAAGGAGGGGACGGTCAACCCGAAGCTCGACACCGGCGAGATCGAGGTCATGGCGGACGAGCTCGAGGTGCTGGCGGCCGCCGAGACGCCGCCGTTCCAAGTCGACGACCACCAGGAGGTCGACGAGAGCCTGCGTCTCAAGTACCGCTTCCTCGACCTCCGGCGCGAGCGGATGCAGGAGAACCTCAAGCTCCGCCACAAGATCGTCTCGGCGATCCGGCGTTTCTACGACTCCGAGGGCTTCGTCGAAGTCGAGACGCCGATGCTCACCCGCGCCACCCCCGAGGGCGCGCGCGACTACCTCGTTCCCTCGCGGGTGCACCCGGGCAAGTTCTACGCGCTCCCGCAGTCGCCGCAGCTCTTCAAGCAGCTCTTGATGGTGTCGGGGCTCGACCGCTACTACCAGATCGTCCGCTGCTTCCGCGACGAGGACCTGCGCGCCGACCGGCAGCCGGACTTCACCCAGCTCGACGTCGAGATGTCGTTCGTCGACGTGGAGGACGTGCTCGACTCGACCGAGCGGATGTTCCGCTACGTGTGGCGCGAGGCGCTCGGCGTCGACCTGCCCCCGTTCGCGCGCCTCACCTACGGGGAGTCGATGGAGCGATTCGGCGTCGACAAGCCCGACCTCCGCTTCGGCCTGGAGCTCGCCGACCTCGCCGACGTGTTCGCTGCGACCGAGGTGAAGGTGTTCCGGTCGGTGCTCGACGACGGCGGCGCGGTGAAGGCGATCG
>JALZEG010000188.1 GCA_030862185.1 Actinomycetota bacterium | reverse complement strand
CGGTACCGCCGCGACGGGAGCATCGACTTCCTCGGGCGCGCCGACGACCAGGTGAAGGTGCGCGGCCACCGCATCGAGCCGGCCGAGGTGGAGACCGCGCTGCGGTCGCACGAGGCCGTGCGCGACGCCGCAGTCGCGCTGAAGGACGGTCGTCTCGTCGCGTATTGGACGGCGCTCGACTCTTCGAACCCACCCGGCCCACCCGAGCTGCGCGCGTTCCTCGCCGGCGTGCTGCCCGCGTACATGATCCCGGCGTCGTTCGTGATCCTCGACCGGCTCCCCGTGACGCCCGGCGGCAAGCTGGACCGTGCCGCGCTTCCCGCCCCCGGTCCCGAGCGCCCCGAGCTCGACCGCGCCTACGACGCGCCAGAGACCGAGGCCGAGAGGGCCCTCGCCGAGATCTGGTCGGAGGTCCTGCACGTCGACCGCGTCGGCCGCACCGACAACTTCTTCGACCTCGGCGGGGACTCGATCCTCAGCATCCAGATCGTCACCCGGGCCGCGGCGCGCGGTCTGACGATCCTCCCCAAGCACGTCTTCGAGGCGCAGACCGTCGCGGAGCTCGCGCGCGTCGCGTCCGCGCCGCCGCAGGTCCCCGCGGCGTCGGCAGCACGCCGCGTCACCGGCGCGGTCCCGTTGACCCCGATACAGCGCTGGTTCTTCGAGCAGGACCTCGCCGAGCCGCACCACTTCAACCAGGCGATGCTGTTCGAGCTGCGCCCGCCGGCGGACGCCCGCGCGCTGGAAGGAGCGCTGCGCGACCTCGTCGAGCACCACGACGTGCTGCGGACGCGCTGGCTCCGGGACGCGTCCGGCTGGCGCGGCGTCATCGCGGCGGAAGAGGACGGCGACCTGCTGTGGACGATCGACCTCTCGGGCCGCGATCCGGCGTCGGCGGTGCTGGAGATGGAGGCCGAGACGGCGCGGCTCCAGTCGGGCTTCGACCTGGAGCGCGGCCGCCTGATCCGCGGCGCCCTGTTCGACTTCGGGCCGCTCCAGCCGCCGCAACTGCTGCTGTCGATCCACCACCTCGTCGTCGACGCGATCTCGTGGGGCCCGCTCGTCCACGACCTCGCGACGGCATACGGCGAGCTGCTGCGCGGGCGGTCCCTCGAGCTCCCCGCAAAGACCGCGTCGTTCCAGGAGTGGGCGCGCCACCTGGAGGACAGGGTGGGCGCGATAGACGCGGCGGAGAAGGCGATGTGGGTCGAGCGCGTGGGCGACCTCGATGCCGCTCCGTTGCGATGCGACCGGCCGGACGGCGCCAACGTCGTCGGCTCGGCCCAGGAGGTCTCGTTCGAGCTCGACGACTGCACGAGCGCGGCGATCGTGGAGTCGATCGTCCACGAGCAGGGGGTACAGCCCAACGAGACGCTTCTCGCGATCCTGGGGCGCGCGCTGGGCGTCCTCGCCGACGGGCGTCACGCCGTCGTCGACGTCGAGGGGCACGGGCGCGAGGCGGGGGAGTCCGGGCTCGAGCTGAGCCGCACCGTCGGGTGGTTCACGACGCTGTTCCCGGTCGTGGTCGAGCCGGGGGCGGACGGCGTCGCGGCGCTGCGATCGGTGCGCGACCAGATGCGCGCCGCGCCGGACAACGGGATCGGATACGGGCTGCTCCGTTACCTCGGTGCGCCGGCCGACGCGCAGCCGCTGCGGGACGCGCCGCAGGCGGACGTCAGCTTCAACTACCTGGGCCGCTACGAGGGCAGCATCGGCGGAACGGGCGACCTCGAGCCGGCCGAGGGACCGGTCGGGCCGCTGCGGAGCCCCGCGGGCGCGCGCCGGCACCTGATCGAGGCGGAGGCCTGGGTGGCGGACGGGAAGGTGCGCGTCGACCTCGTGTACTCGGGCGAGGTCCACGACCGCGCCACGATCGAGAGGCTGAGGGACGCGTTCACGAAGGAGTCGGAGGACCTCGTCGCCGCGTGCACGGCCGGCGTGTCGCTCGACGTCGCGGAAGACTCGGAGATCGCCGAGCTCGCGGCCGCACGGCCCGGCGTCGCCGACGCGTACCCGCTCTCGCCGATGCAGCAGGGATTGCTGTTCCACTCGCTGTACGAGACGGCGGGGTCGCTCTACTTCGAGCAGCTCGTCCTGACGATCACCGCCCCGCTCGACGCGGACCGCCTCGACCGCGCGTGGCAGCAGGTCGCGGCGCGCCACCCGCTGCTCGGGGCCTCGGTCGAATGGGAGGGCATCCCCGAGCCCGTGCTCCTCGTGCCCGCGGAGCCCCGCGTCGACGTGACTCAGCACGACTGGCGGGATGCCGCGGACGTCGACGAGGACCTCCAGACTTTTCTCGCCGAGGACCGCGCGCGCGGGTTCGACCTCGACCGCGCGCTGGCGCGCGTCGCGCTGATACGCGTCGCCGACGAAGTGCACCGCATGGTGTGGAGCCACCACCACCTGCTGCTCGACGGCTGGAGCGTCCAGCTCGTCCTCGGCGAGCTGCTCGACCTCTACGAGCAGCCGGACGCGGCGCTCGAGCCCGCGGGCGACTACAGGCACTTCGTCGAGTGGCTGCGCGCGGCCGAGCCCGGCGCGGCCGCGGCGTACTGGCGCGACGCGCTGGCGGGGCTGGAGGCACCGACGGACCTGCGCCTCCTGCCGCCCGCCGAGCCGGAGACCGGGCACGCGATGGTCGAGCGCTCGCTCGACGCCGCGACGACGGCCGTGGCGGCCGCGTTCGCGCGCGAGCAACGCATCACGCTCAACACGGTCGTCGAGGCCGCGTGGGGCGCGACGCTCGGCGTCTACGCCGGGACCGACGACGTGCTCTTCGGTGCGATCATGTCCGGCCGCTCGGCCCCCGTGGAGGGCGTCGAGCGAACCGTGGGGCTCTTCATCAACACGGTGCCGATCCGGATGCGGATCCCCGCGGCGGCGTCCGTCGGCGCGTGGCTGAAGGAGCTCCAGAAGGAGTCCCTCGCACGCCGCGACTTCGAGCACACGCCGCTCGTCGAGGTCCAGCAGCAGGGCGCGATCGCGGCCCCGACGCCGCTGTTCGGCACCCTCATCGCTTTCGAGAACTACCCGCTCGACGACGTGTGGGACGAGGAGGAATCGAGTGTGCAGATCTCGGGCGCCCCCGCGTCCGAGAACACGAACTATCCGATCTCGATGGTGATCGCGCCCGGAGACGGCCTGACGTTCCGGCTGTCGTTCGACCGGGAGCGGGTCGACGAGGGGGCCGCCACGGCGCTGCTCGAGCGCTTCGTCGCGCTGCTGCGGGCGCTCCCGGAGTCGGCCGACCGGCCCGTGGGGGCATTGTCGGCGTTGACGGAGGAGGACCGGGCCACGCTGGCGCGGTTCAACGAGACGCGCGCCGACCACGCGAAGGAGCGGCTCGTCCACGAGATCTTCGAGGAGCAGGTAGCGCTCCGTCCCGACGCGGAGGCCGTGGCGTGCGGCTCCGAGTCCGTCACCTACCTCGAGCTGAACCGGCGCGCCGACGCGCTCGCGACCCACCTCGCCGACCTCGGCGTCGGGCCGGACGTGCTGGTCGCGATCTGTTGCGAACGGACGATCTCGATGGTGGCGGGGATGCTGGCGGTGCTGAAGGCCGGCGGCGCGTACGTGCCCGTCGACCCGCGCTATCCCGCGGAGCGCATCGGGTACATGCTCGAGGACACCGCGGCCCCCGTCCTGCTGACCGATCGCGCCGTAGCGGAGCGGGTCCCCGCCGGCAACGCGAAGGTCGTGCTGCTAGACGCGGCCGCGAACGGCGGTCCTCCGGCGACCGAGCTCCGCCGCCGCGCCGGTCGGAATAACCTCGCCTACGTGCTCTACACGTCGGGCTCGACCGGCCGTCCGAAGGGCATCGGCATCGAGCACCGCAGCGTCGCCGCGTTCTTGAGCTGGGCGACCGCGACGTGGGCCCACGACCTAAAGGTCGTGATGGCGTGCACGTCGATCTCGTTCGACGTCCACGTCTTCGAGATCTTCGGCACGCTGTGCTACGGGGGCACGGTCCTGCTCGTCGACGACGCGCTCGCGTTCACGACGCTCGAGCGCCGACACGCCATGACGCTGCTGAACGCGGTACCGTCGGCGGTGGACGAGCTCGTCAACCACGGGCCGCTCCCGCCCGGCATCGCGACGATCAACCTGCCCGGCGAGCCGCTCAACCGCAAGCTCGTCGACCGCATCTTCGCCGCGAGCAGCGCGCAGCGGATCGTGAACCTCTACGGACCGACCGAGGACACGACCTACTCGACGGCCGCCGTCCTGCGGCCGGGCGAGGAGGGCCCGATCTCGATCGGGCGCCCGATCGCGAGCTCGTGGATCTACCTGCTCGACCGGAACCTGAACCAGGTGCCGCCGGGGGTGCCCGGCGAGGTCTACGTCGGCGGCGCCGGGCTCGCGCGCGGCTACTTCGGCCGGCCTGACATGACGGCGGAGCGCTTCCTCCCGGACGTCGGTGCGCCGGAGCCGGGGGCGCGGATGTACAAGACCGGCGATCTCGCGCGCTACCCATCCGACGGCAGCCTCGACTTCATGGGCCGCCTCGACTACCAGATAAAGATCCGCGGCTTCCGCGTGGAGCTCGGCGAGATCGAGCAGACGCTGCTCGAGCACCCGCAGGTCGCGCACGCGGTCGTCGCCGTCCGCGACGCGGCCTCCGGCACCAGGCGGATCGTCGCGTACATCGTCCTTGCGCCCGGACTCTCCGAGCCGCCCGACCCACCCGCGGACCTGCGGTCGCACCTCGCCGCGCGGCTCCCCGACTACATGGTCCCGTCCACGTTCGTCGTGCTCGACGCGCTGCCGCTCAATCCCAACGGGAAGGTCGATCGCGCGGCGCTGCCGGATCCGGACTCGACGCGGCCCGAGCCAGCGCCCGACTCGGGACCGCAGAGCCCGACGGAGAAGGCGCTGGCGTCGATATGGCGCGAGCTCCTCGAGGTGTCCGACGTCGGGCGGGACGACAGCTTCTTCGAGCTCGGCGGGCAGTCGCTCCTCGCCACGCGACTCGTGTCGCGCATCCGTGAGACGTGGGGCGTCGACGCGCGCCTGCGCGTGGTGTTCGACGCGCCGACGCTCACGGCCCTGGCGAGCGAGATCGAGACGCTCTGCGGCGGGCGCGAGGCCGCCGACTCGATCTCGGCGGCGGTCGCCGAGATCGAGAGCCTGTCCGAGGAGGACGTGCGCCGGATGCTGGCCGCGATGGAGGGCGAGGTGAGCGGTGGCGACTGAGCGCCCGGTCGGGGTCGTCGGCGCCGGAGTCATGGGGACCGGCGTTGCGCAGTCGCTGGCGGAGAACGGCATCCCGGTGGTGCTGGTCGACGTCGACGACGCTGCGCTGGCGCGCGTCGAGCCCGAGATCCGCAAGGGCGTGTCGATGTCGGCGCTGCTGGGCGGCAAGAAGGCCGCGCCCGACGAGGTCCTGTCGCGGATCGAGACGACGGGGGACTACGGGAGCCTGAGGGACGTGCGCTTCGTCGTCGAGAACACCACCGAGGACGTCGCCGTCAAGTCGTCGGTCTATCCGCAGCTCGACGCGGTCTGCCCCCCCGACGCGGTGTTCGCGGTGAACACGTCCGCGATCCGTATAGCGCGCCTCGCCGAGCTGACGAAGCGCCCCGACAAGGTCATCGGGATGCACCTGATGAACCCGGTCCCGCTGAAGCCGACGGTCGAGGTGATCCGCAGCGCGCGGACGAGCGAAGAGACGATCGCGACCACTCTCGAGCTGCTGAGCAGCATCGGCAAGGAAGGCATCGTCGTCAACGACTCGCCCGGCTTCGTCTCGAACAGGGTCCTGATGCTGACCGTCAACGAGGCAATCGCGGTCCTCGCCGACGACGTCGCGCCGGCGGCCGACATCGACCGCATCTTCAAGACGTGCTTCGGCCACAAGATGGGGCCGCTCGAGACCGCCGACCTCATCGGGCTCGACACGATCCTGAACTCCCTCGTCGTCCTGCGCGACAGCTTCGGCGACTCTAAGTACGAGCCGCACCCGCTGCTCGTGAAGAAGGTGGACGCCGGCGAGCACGGTCGCAAGTCCGGCCGCGGGTTCTACGAGTACGGGACGGCCCGATGACGCTCTCGGCCGCGCAGAGGGGGCTGTGGGCGCTGGACCAGCTCGCGCCCGGCAATGCCTTCTACAACGTCTCGCTGGCTTACCGGCTGCGCGGCCCGCTCGACCGCGCGCGCCTCCAGGCCGCGGTGCTAGCGGTCGTCGAGCGCCACGAGGTGCTGCGGACGTCGATCGACGCCGAGGACGGCGTGCCCGCAGCGCGGGTACGGCCCGCCGGCGATCTCGTAGTGCAGCTCGACGACGCGTCCGGCGTGCCGGAGGGCCGGCGGGACGCCGAGGTGCTGCGTGCGGCGGCCGCCGAAGCCGCACGGCCATTCGACCTGGCGGCGGAGCTGCCGTTCCGGGCACGTGTGGTGCGCCTCGCGCCCGACGACCACGTCCTGTCGCTCACCTCCCACCACGTCGCGGCCGACGAGGCCGCGCTGCGCGTCGTCGCCGCGGAGGTGTCGGAGGCGTATGCCTCGGGGGCCGCGTCGCTGCCACCCGTGCGCCTCCAGTACGCGGAGGTGGCGCGGCGGGGAGACGCGGAGCTGCACGGAGAGGACCTCGACGTGCTCCTCGCCTTCTGGCGCAAGACGCTGCGCGGCGCGCCGGAGCACGTCCGGCTCCCCGCCGACCACCCGGCCCCCGCGGTGCCGACGTTCAAGGGGGCGACGGTGTCCGTCGCGGTGGACCGGGAGCTCGCCGCGCGGCTCGAGGGCCTCGCGCCCCTCGACGCGGTTCTCCTCGCGGGGTTCCTCGTGCTCGTGAACCGCTACACGTCGCTCGAGGACGTCGTGATCGGGTGGGCGGTCGACGGACGTACCGCGGAGACGCGCGACGTCGTCGGGACCTTCGTGAACGTCCTGCCGCTGCGCGCTACCGTCCGCGGGGACGAGGCCTTCCTGGACGTCGTGGCCGAGGCCTCACGCGCGGCGGACGCGGTGCGGCGCCACGCCGACCTCCCGTTCGAGAGGTTGGTCGAGGAGCTCCGGCCGCGCCGGGCGGGAAGCCTCTCGCCGCTGATCCAGATCGCGATGTCGGTCGGCGACACGGCGCCGGAGACCCTGCGTCTGCCGGAGGTGGACGTCGAGGGCATCCCTCTCGAGGCCCCCACCGCGCAGTTCGACCTGTTCCTCGACGTGAAGAGGGGGCCGGACGGAGTGCGCGCGTCGTTCGACCTCGCGACCGACTCGTTCGACCCCGCGACGATCCAGCGGATCGGCCGTCACTGGGTCAACCTCCTGCGCTCCGCCGCGGCGGATCCGGCCGCGCCCGTGTCGGCGCTCCCGCTGCTCGACCCGGGCGAGAGGGCCGAGATCCTGCGGCGCTCCGACGGCGGCGCCGCGGAGGCCCGAGTCCCGCTCGTCCACGAGGCGATCGCGGCGCGCGCCCGCACGCATCACGACGCCGTCGCGGTCGTCG
>JALZEG010000179.1 GCA_030862185.1 Actinomycetota bacterium | reverse complement strand
ATGAGAGTCGGGATCCCGCGCGAGCTCAAGGACAACGAGTACCGCGTCGCGATCACTCCCGCGGGCGTGCGTGAGCTCGTCGTCGGCGGCCACGAGGTGTTCGTCGAGCACGACGCCGGTCGCGGCTCCAGCATCACGAACGACGAGTTCGAGCGCGCCGGCGCCAAGATCCTTCCGGACGCCGACGCGACGTTCGCCGAGGCCGAGATGATCCTCAAGGTCAAGGAGCCCGTTCCCGAGGAGTTCCACCGGCTGCGCGACGGCCTGCTGCTGTTCACCTACCTCCATCTCGCGGCGAGCGAGCCCGTGACGAGGGCGCTGGTCGACTCCGGGACGACCGGCGTCGCGTACGAGACCGTCGAGCTGCCGGACCGGTCGCTGCCGCTACTGGCCCCCATGAGCGAGGTCGCCGGCCGGATGGCTCCGCAGGTGGGCGCGATCTCGCTGCAGCGCGAGCACGGGGGCCGCGGCGTCCTCCTCGGCGGCGTCTCCGGCGTGAGGCCCGGCCGCGTCGTCGTGATCGGCGCGGGGATGTCGGGCGCGAACGCGGCATGGATCGCGCAGGGGATGGAGGCCGAAGTCGTCATCCTCGACAAGAACATCAACAAGCTCCGCGACGTCGACCGCATCCACCAGGGCAAGATTCTCACGCTGGCGTCGAACCGGCTCGCGGTCGAGGAGACGGTGACCCAGGCGGACCTCGTGATCGGCGCCGTCCTCGTTCCGGGGGCGGTCGCGCCGAAGATCGTGAGCGAGGAAGTCGTCAGGGAGATGAAGCCCGGGGCGGTCATCGTCGACATCTCGATCGACCAGGGCGGCTGCTTCGAGACGTCGCACATGACGACCCACTCCGACCCGACCTACGTGGTCCACGACGTCGTGCACTACTGCGTCGGGAACATGCCCGGCGCGGTGCCGCACACGTCGACCTACGCGCTGACGAACGCGACGATGCCGTACGTCATCGCGCTCGCCGACAAGGGGCTCGAGGGCGCGGTGCGCGACGACCCCGCGCTCGCCAGGGGCGTGAACGTCCACAAGGGGGCCGTGGTCTACGAGCCGGTCGCCGAGGCGCACGCGCTCGACTACGTCCCGCTCGACGGCCTGATCTGATCGTGCCGGCGCGCTCCGGCGCGGCGGCCGGCGACGCGGCCCCCGTCGACGACTTCGTGACCCACCTGCGCGTCGAGCGCGGTCTCTCGGAGAACTCCGTGATGGCGTACCGGCGCGACCTCGCGAAGTGGACGGCGTACTGCGCGCAGCGCGGCGTCGAGCTCGCCGCGGCCGGGCCGGACGAGGTGACCGACTTCCTCGACCGGCTGCGCAAGGGCCGTGGCCCGGCGACGTCTCCCATGGCTCCGTCGTCGGTCGCGCGGACGCTCGTGTCGGTGCGTGCCTTCTACCGCTTCCTCGTGCGCGAGGCGGGGCTGGAGGGCGACCCCACCGCCCGCGTCGGCTCGCCGGCGCGGCCGCGCTCGATCCCGAAGGCCATCTCGCTCGAGCAGGTGGAGCGCCTCATCGAGTCGCCGCCGCGCGACCTGCTCGGGCGCCGCGACACCGCGATGATCGAGGTGCTCTACGGCGCCGGGCTGAGGATCTCGGAGCTGACCGCGCTCGACGTCGACGACGTCGACCTCGACGAATGCGTCGTGATCGTGCGCTCGGGCAAGGGGGGCAAGGGGAGGCTGGTGCCGCTCGGGCGCGCGGCCCGCAAGGCCCTCGACGAGTATCTGGTGCAGACCCGGCCGGAGCTCCTGAGGAGGGCCGGGGGCCGGGGCGGCGCAGGAGCGTTGTTCCTCAACGCGCGCGGCGGGAGGCTCGGCCGGCAGGGGTGCTGGAAGGTCCTCAAGCAGCATGCGCGCACCGCGGGCCTGGACCGCGTAGTCTCTCCGCACACCCTGAGGCACTCGTTCGCCACGCACATGCTGGACGCCGGCGCGGACATCCGGGTGGTACAAGAGCTGTTGGGTCATTCGAGCCTCGCGACGACCCAGGTCTACACGCTGGTCAGCGACCGGCATCTTCACGAGGTGTACGTGACCTCGCACCCGCGCGCCCGCGGCTGAGGCGTTACGGTCACGTCGAGGGGGAGACATGGACGAGCAGACACTGAAGGTCATACGGACGAGGCTCGAAGAGGAGCGCGAATCGGTCGAGCGCCAGCTCAAGGAGCACGGCGCGGAGGTCGAAGGCGGCGGCATCGAGGTGGGGTTCGACGGAGGCTTTGCCGACTCCGGGCACCGGACCGCCGAGACCGCCGAGGTCCTCGCGCTCGTGGAGTCCCTCGCCGCGCACCGGCGCGAGGTCGTGTCCGCGCTCGAGCGGATCGAGAAGGGGACTTTCGGCACGTGCGAGCGCTGCGGCAACCGGATCCCGGACGAGCGCCTGGAGGCGATCCCGACCGTGACGTTGTGCGTCGCCTGCAAGCAGGCCACCGGCCGCTGACCACACCGGCGTGACGGTCCGGGCCGTCGCCCTCGTGGTCCTCGACTCCGTCGGGATCGGCGGCGCGCCCGACGCGGCCGCCTTCGGCGACGCCGGCTCGGCGACGCTGCCGCACGTCGCAGAAGCAGTGGGCGGCCTCCGTCTGCCGAACCTGGGTGCGCTCGGGCTCGGCAACGTCGCGCCCGTCGCCGGCGTGCCCCCTGCCGCGTCGCCAGCCGGCGCTTTCGGCAGCATGACCGAGCGCTCCGCCGGCAAGGACACGACGACCGGCCACTGGGAGATCGCCGGGATCGTCCTCGAGCGGCCGTTCCCCACCTACCCCGAAGGCTTCCCGGCCGAGGTGATGGAGCCGTTCGAACGGGCGATCGGCTCCCGTACGTTGGGCAACGTCGCGGCCTCGGGCACCGAGATCATCGAGCGCCTGGGGGCCGAGCACCTCAGGACGGGCTTCCCGATCGTCTACACGTCGGCCGACAGCGTGTTCCAGATCGCCGCGCACGTCGACGTGGTCCCGCTCGAAAGGCTCTACGAGATGTGCAGGGTTGCGCGGGCCATCCTGCGGGGCGAGCACGAGGTGGGCCGCGTGATCGCCCGGCCGTTCGAGGGCCGCCCCGGCGCCTTCGTGCGCACCCCCGACCGGCACGACTTCTCGGTCCTGCCGCCGGTGCCCACCGTCCTCGACGCGGTCGTGGCGGCCGGACGCGAGATGCGGGGCGTCGGCAAGATCGCCGACATCTTCGCCGGGCGGGGCGTCACGAGCTCGCGTCCGACCCGGTCGAACGAGGAGGGCGTGACGGCGGTGGTCGAGGAGCTCGCGGCGATCGGCCGCGGTCTCGTCTTCGCGAACCTCGTCGACTTCGACTCGTCCTACGGGCACCGCAACGACCCGAAGGGCTACGCCGGCGCGCTCGAGGCCTTCGACCGGAGGCTTCCGGAGATCACGGGCGCGCTCGGCCCGGACGACGTGCTGGTAGTCACCGCCGACCACGGCAACGACCCGACGACCTCGTCGACCGACCATTCGCGCGAGCGGGCGCCGCTCCTCGTCGCGGGGCGGCGCGTGCAGCCCGGGGTGGCGCTCGGCGAGCGCAGCTCGTTCGCCGACTGCGGCGCGACGGTAGCGGACCTGCTCGGGGCCGCCCCGCCTCCCGCGGGAGAGTCCTTCGCGCGGGAAATACTGCGCGACGCCTGATCTGCCTCTTGTGCCCGCCTTGCACGGCGGGTTATCGTCCACACCCCTACAAGACGACTTGTCGACAAGTTGCCAAAGCGCGCGGCGCCGCCGGCAGCGGAGAGGGGAGCGATGGAGGGAGACGTCCGTACGGCGGACCGCGACGGACCCCCGGCGGAGGCCCCGGTGTCCGAGCCGGCGCCGGTACAGGTGACGCTGCCGGACACGGCCGCGAACGGCGCGGCCCAGGCCGGCGACGGTCCCGCGGCCCGGGCCCCGTGGGCGTCGGAGCCCCGGCGCAGCGCCCGTGTGATCGCCATGGCCAACCAGAAGGGCGGCGTCGGCAAGACGACGACGACGATCAGCCTCGGCGCCGCGTTGGCCGAGCTCGGCAGCAAGGTCCTCGTGGTCGACTTCGACCCGCAGGGCGGCTGCGCCCTCGGCCTCGGGATCGAGCCGGGCGCGCTCGAGCTCTCGGTCTACAACGCGTTGCTGGACCGGTCCTGCCGGACCGAGGACGTCGTGATCGGGACGTCGGTCGAAGGGCTGGACCTCCTGCCCTCGAACATCGACCTCTCGGCGGCGGAGCTCATGCTCGTCCAGGAGGTCGCCCGCGAGCAGTCGCTCTCCCGGGCGCTCGCCCCGCTGCGTTCGCGCTACGACTTCATCCTCGTCGACTGCCCGCCGTCCCTCGGGCTCCTCACGATCAACGCCCTCACCGCGGCCGACGGCGTCATCATCCCGCTCGAGTGCGAGTACTACGCGCTGCGGGGGATGGCGCTGCTGATGGACTCGATCGAGCGGGTGAGGGACAGACTTAACCCTCAACTAGAGGTAGATGGAATCCTCGCCACGATGTACGACGGGCGGACGCTCCATGCCCGGGAGGTCCTGGAGAGGGTGCGCGACGCGTTCGGCGACGCGCTCTTCGACTCGATCATCAAGAAGACGATCCGCTTCGCGGAGGCGCCGGTCGTGGGGGAGCCCATCCTCCGGTACGCGCCGACGTCCACGGGCTCGGTCTCGTACCGCGCCCTCGCCAAGGAGGTGATCAGCCGTGTCTCGACGCGCCAGCCTGCCGGGAGCTGACGAGCTGTTCCGCCCTACGGGGTCGCCCCGCAGGGCGGCTCCGGCCGAGAGAGACGACAAGTCTCCTCGTCACCAAGGAGAGAAGTCGACAAATCTACAAGTCGCCGAGGCGACAGAGGCCGCCCGCAAGGCGCCCCGCCACGAGACCAAGGTGACCTTCTACTGCACGAACGCGGACCTCACCGCGCTCGACCAGACGCGCCTGACCCTGCGCGCCGAGCACGGCGTCGGCGCCGACCGCGGGAAGGTCGTCCGGACGGCGCTCTCCTACGTGCTAGAGGACTTCGAGGCGAGGGGAGAGGACTCGATCCTTCTGCGCCGCCTGCGAGAGGAGAAAGGCTAAAGCGGTACTTCAGCCTCCGGCGATCGACAGGAACACGTCCTGGACCGAGCGCAGCAGGGGCTCGAGGATCCTGAACCCGCCGAAGAACACGAGGCCGAGCAGGATGAGGAATCCGTAACGGTCGAGGAAGAAGATGACCTTCTGCTTGCTCGGCGGAAGGAAGATCGTCAGGAGGCGCGACCCGTCGAGCGGGGGCAGCGGGACGAGGTTGAAGACCGCCAGCAGCACGTTGATCGCCATGAAGACGCCGGCGAACTTCACGAGCGGGCCGGCGTCCGAGAGGAAGGCCCCCCCGGCGGTGCACGCGACGTCCCTCTCGCACAGCGGAACGAAGGCGAAGGCCGCTACGAGCGCGAGCCCGAGGTTCATCGTCGGCCCGGCGAGGGCGACGATCGCCGCGCCGAACCGCTTCGACGACAGGGCCTGCGGGCGGAACTCCACGGGCTTCCCCCAGCCGAAGCCGACCAGCAGGATGCAGATCGTCCCGAGCGGGTCGAGGTGGCGGACGGGGTTCGGCGTGAGCCGGCCCATGGCCCGGGGAAGCCGGTCGCCCTGGAGGTCTGCGGCGAGGGCGTGGGCGTACTCGTGCAAGCCGAGCGCCCCCACCAGTGCGGCTGCGAGCAGGAAGAACGCGAGGGGGTCGACCCTCAGCAGCCCGATCAGCCCGAATTCCACGGCGGTATTGTACGGGTGTGGGCCGTGGCCACCGACCGGGGGAGGGAATAACCCTGAGCCAGACGTTTACTGATTCGCCCGGGAGGGCCGGGCGAGTCTTCAGCGGGATCCAGCCCACGGGCGAGGCCCACATCGGCAACTACCTCGGCGCGATCCGCAACTGGGTGGCGCACCAGGAGCAGGGCGAGGCGTTCTACTGCGTCGTCGACCTCCACGCGATGACGCTGCCGTGGGACCCGGCCGCGCTGCGGCGGAACACCCTGGCGAAGGCGGCGGAGATCGTCGCGTGCGGCGTCGACCCGGGGCGGTCGGTCCTGTTCGTCCAGTCGCACGTGCCGGCGCACGCGGAGCTCGCGTGGGTCTTCAACTGCGTCGCGCGGATGGGCGAGCTCCGCCGGATGATCCAGTTCAAGGAGAAGTCGAAGGGCGAGTCGGAGTCGGTGGGGGTCGGGCTGTTCACCTACCCGGTGCTCCAGGCCGCAGACGTCCTCCTGTACCAGGCGACCGGGGTCCCGGTGGGGGAGGACCAGCGCCAGCACATCGAGCTCATGCGCGACGTCGGCG
The DNA here is from genome assembly GCA_030862185.1 of Actinomycetota bacterium. Taxonomy (GTDB): domain Bacteria; phylum Actinomycetota; class CADDZG01; order CADDZG01; family WHSQ01; genus JALZEG01. The sequence continues at coordinate 3,691 of JALZEG010000179.1, read as the reverse complement.
CCCGCTTCAACGCGCAGCTCGGCCCGACGTTCACGCTCCCGGAGCCGCTCATCCCCGGGGAGGGCGCCCGGATCATGGCGCTCGACGACCCGACCCAGAAGATGAGCAAGTCCGCCGGCCGTCCCGGCTCGTACATCGGCCTGGTCGAGCCGCCCGAGGTGGTCGCGAAGAAGATCCGGTCCGCGGTCACGGACTCGGGGCGGGAGGTCAGGGCGGCGCAGGACAAGCCGGCGCTGACGAACCTGCTGGGGATCTTCTCGCTGGTCGACGGGACGGGTGTGACGGAGCTCGAGGAGCGCTTCGCCGGCTCGGGATACGGCGACTTCAAGAAGGCGCTGGCGGAGGCCGTGGTCGAGCACCTCCGTCCGATCCGCGAGCGGTACGAGGAGCTGGTCGGCGATCCCGCCGAGATGGAGGCGATCCTGCGGCGGGGAGCCGGGCGCGCGGCGGCCGAGGCCGAGACGACGATGAAGGTGGTCCGGGAGCGGACGGGCCTCCTGCCGGGCTGACGGCGCCAAACCCGAGGCCGCCGCGGGGCGGACGGATAGGCTGAGGCGACGACGGCCCGCGTGCCGTTGTCGACAAATCGACAAGTAGACGAACTTCGGGGGAAGCGTGCCGTACGAGGTGAAGCTCGAGGTCTTCGAGGGCCCGATCGACCTCCTCCTGCACCTGATCACCAGACAGCGGGTCGACATCTACGACGTCTCGCTCGCCCAGATCACCGAGGAGTACCTCGGCGCGATCGCCGGTCTCGACCACACCGACCTTGAAACGGCGACCGGGTTCCTCGTGGTCGCGGCGACGTTGCTCGAGCTCAAGTCGGCCCGGCTCCTCCCGGGCAGGGGGGCGGGCGACGAGGACGGGCAGCTCCTCGAGGAGAGGGACCTGCTGCTGGCCCGGCTCGTCGAGTGCTCGACGTTCCGGGAGGCGGGGGCGTGGCTCGCCCGCGGCCTCGAGGCGGGGGCCGCGTCGCACGGCCGCGCTGCGGGGCTGGAGGAGCGCTTCGTCGACCTCGCGCCCAAGGTCGTGCTGAAGACTTCGCGCGAGCGGCTCGCCGCGCTCGCCGCGGCCGCGCTGGCGCCCCGCCCGGCCCCCGAGGTCGACGTGTCCCACGTGGCCCCGATCCGGGTGACGGTGCGGGACGCGATCGTGGAGGTCGCCGCTCTCCTGCGGGGGCGCAGCGAGCCCGCGGCCTTCCGCGAGCTGTGCAGCGGGGCCTCCGAGCGCATCGACGTCGTGGTCCGCTTCCTGGCGTTGCTCGAGCTCTTCAAGGCGGGCGCGGTCGACCTCGTCCAGCTCGAGCGCTTCGGGGACATTCGTGCGACGTGGACCGGCGCGGCCGAGACCGAGGACGTCCTCGAGGAAGCCGACGAATACGTGATCGACCTGAGGGAGGCCGGCAGATGAGCGACTCGGGACCGGAGACGAGGAAGGTCGTCGAGGCGATCCTGTTGCTGGCGGACGAGCCCGTCCCGGCCTCGCAGATGGGCGAGGTCCTGGAGGTGCCGCGGGCCGAGGTCGAGGCGCTGCTGCGCGAGCTCGCGGAGTCGTACCGCCGCGACGACCGCGGGTTCGTCCTGCGCGAGTCCGGCCCCGGCTGGCGCCTCTACACGGATCCCGAGTGCGCGCCGTGGCTCGAGCGCTTCGTCACCGGCCACCGCCACGCCCGCCTCACGGGCGCGTCGCTGGAGGTGCTAGCGATCGTCGCCTACAAGGGCCCGATCTCGCGGTCGGAGATCTCGGAGATCCGCGGCGTCGACTCCGACGGCGTGGTGAAGACGCTCCTCCAGCGCGGGCTGATCGAGCCCTCCTCGGCGGGGGACGCGGGAACCGCGCACCTCTTCGAGGTCTCCGACGAGTTCCTCGAGAAGATGGGGCTCCGCTCGGTCGACGAGCTCCCGCCGCTCAGCGACTTCATGCCCGACGCGGAGGCGGTCGAGGACATGGAGGCGAAGCTCTCGCCGAACGCCTGACGCGGATGTCGGCTGCCGGCGAGCAGGGGGAGCGGCTCCAGAAGGTCCTCGCCCACGCGGGCCTCGGCTCCCGCCGCGCCATGGAGGAGCTCATCGCCGCCGGCAGGGTGAAGGTCAACGGTCGCCGCGCCCGGCTCGGTGACCGCGTCGATCCCGATAAGGATGAGGTAGAGGTAGACGGTTCGCGCGTGCCGCTCGAGCAGGACCTCGTCCACTACGTGCTCAACAAGCCCGCCGGGGTCGTGACCACCGCGTCGGACCCCGCGGGACGGCAGACGGTCGTCGACCTGCTCGACCTGCCGGCGCGGCTGTGGCCCGTGGGCCGCCTCGACACCGACAGCGAGGGGCTCCTGATCGTGACGAACGACGGCGAGCTGACGCACCGGCTCACGCACCCGCGCTACGAGATCCCGAAGACGTACCTCGCCGAGGTGAAGGGGACCGCCGGGAGCCGGGCGATCAAGCAGCTGATCGCCGGCGTCGACCTCGAGGACGGCCGCACGAAGAGGGCGAAGGTCGCGCTGGTCGAGGCGACGCGCGGCGGGACCCTGCTCGAGATCACGATCACCGAAGGCCGCAACCGCCAGGTCCGCCGGATGTGCGAGGCCGTCGGGCACCCGGTGAAGCGCCTCGTGCGGACGAACCTGGGCCCCCTGCAGCTAGGGCGCCTGAAGCCGGGTACGTTTCGCAAGCTGAGCCTCGAAGAGGTCCGGGCCCTCTACCGGGCCTGCGGCCTCTAGGAGCGGGGAGACTCGTCGACGAGTCTCCATCACTACAAGGGCACTTGTCGATATGTCTACAAATCCACAGAAGCGGATGCGGGCCCTCCGGGGGGCGATCACCGTCGACGGCAACGACCGCGACGCGATCGCGTCCGCGACGGGGGAGCTGCTCGAGGCGATCATCGCGCGCAACGGCGTGGACGGGGACGACCTCGTCAGCATGATCTTCACCGCCACGCCGGACCTCGACGCGGAGTTCCCCGCGATCGCGGCGCGGCGCCTCGGCCTCGCTCACGTCCCGCTGCTCTGCTCCGTCGAGCTCGACGTCGAGGGTGCGATGCCCCGCTGCATCCGGGTGCTCGTGCACCTCTACACCGATCGGGGGCCGGGCGAGCTCCAGCACGTCTACCTGCGCGACGCGCGGGAGCTGCGGGCCGACCTCGCGGACGACGAACCCTAAAGGAGAGCTTTAGTGGAGCGCGTCGCAATCCTGGGGACCGGGCTGATCGGCGGATCGATCGGCCTCGGCCTGTCCGCGTCCGATCCCGCGGTGGAGGTCGTGGGTTACGACCGGGATCCCGCTGCCGCCGAGGCCGCGCTGCGGGCCGGCGCCGTGCAGGCGGTCGAAGCTGGGCCGGCCGCGGCTGCGGCAGAGGCCGACCTCGTCGTGCTGGCGGCCCCGGTCGACGCCACCCAGCACCTGGTCGCCGAGCTGCAGGGTCACGTCGCCGGCGGCGCCGTCGTGACGGACGTCGGGAGCGCCAAGGCCGCTGCGGTAGCGGTGGGCGAGCGGGCCTTCGGCCGCTCGTTCGTCGGCGGGCACCCCATGGCCGGATCCGAGCGGCACGGGATCGACGCCGCGTCGCCCGACCTCTTCCGGGACGCGTGGTGGATCCTCACGCCCACGCGGACGACGGCGCCCGAGGCGTACGCCCGGGTGGCCGACCTGGCCGGTCGGCTCGGCGCCAAACCGGTGGCCGTCAGCCCGTCGCG
>JALZEG010000178.1 GCA_030862185.1 Actinomycetota bacterium | reverse complement strand
CCCACCTGAAGCAGAAGCTCATCTCGCGGGTGCTGCTCGAGGACGCCGTCGACGCGAAGGGCAACGTCGTCGTCGAGGCGGGGGCCACGGTCTCCGCCGAGATGTCGAAGGAGATCGACACCTCCGGCGTCGCCGAGGTGCGGGTCCGCTCGGTCCTCACGTGCGAGGCGAAGTACGGGGTCTGCCAGAAGTGCTACGGCGTCTCGCTCGCGACCGGGAAGATGGTCGAGCTCGGCGAGGCCGTCGGGATCGTCGCAGCGCAGTCGATCGGCGAGCCGGGCACGCAGCTGACGATGCGGACGTTCCACACCGGCGGCGTCGCCGGCGAGGACATCACGCACGGCCTCCCGCGTGTCGTCGAGCTGTTCGAGGCCCGCACCCCGAAGGGGAAGGCCGAGATCGCACGGGCCTCGGGACGCGTCGAGATCCACGAGGACGAGCGCACGCGGTCGATCGAGCTGATCCCTGACGACGGGTCCGAGCCCATCACCTACAAGGTGTCGCGGCGTGCCCGTCTGCGGGTCCGCAACGGCGACGAGGTGCAGGCCGGCGACGCGCTCACGGAGGGGTCCAGGGACCCCGAGGAGATCCTCGAGATCATGGGCATGCGGGACGTCCAGCTCTACCTGGTCAACGAGGTCCAGAGCGTGTACCGCAGCCAGGGCGTGCCTATCCACGACAAGCACATCGAGCTGATCGTGCGGCAGATGCTCCGGAAGGTCACCGTGATCGAGCCGGGCGACACCGAATTCCTGCCGGCCGACAAGGTCGAGGCGAAGATCTTCGCCGACGCCAACGAGACGGTCGTCTCGAACGGTGGCGAGCCGGCGATGGCCAGGCCCGAGCTCATGGGCATCACGAAGGCGTCGCTCGCGACCGAGTCGTGGCTCTCCGCGGCGTCGTTCCAGGAGACGACCCGAGTCCTCACCGAGGCTGCGATCCGGGCGAAGTCCGACCCGCTCCTCGGCCTGAAGGAGAACGTGATCATCGGGAAGCTGATCCCGGCCGGCACCGGGATGAGCCGCTACCGGGCGATCCGGGTCACGACGACCGGCCAGCCGTCGATCTCCGACGAAGAGGCGAGGGCGATGTTCGGCCTGCCTCCGAGGGTCGAGGACGAGGACGCGGCGACGGCGGCCCGCGAGCTGCTGGGCGGCGTGGGCCTCTCGGCCGTGCCGTCTCCGGAGGGCGACGGGACCGAGCCGACGCCGGAGGACGTCTCGGTAGCCGAGTAGCAGCACCAGCGACGAGAGAGGCCCCCGGAGCGATCCGGGGGCCTCGTCGCGTCCGGCTCGGCTACCTCGATTGCGTATTCAGGCGCGCCCCCTGCTCGGTCGAGGCTGAACACATGAGAGACGCGCTCTTCCAGCTCTTCTTCGTGCTCGCCAGCGCCTACGGCGGAATCCGCCTCGTCGACGACGTCAAGTGGGCCCGCGAGCGCCGTCTCGCCCGCAGCACCTCGGACTGAGGGGCCTTTTCTTCGATTCTTTGGTCGTGTCCTCCCGGAAAGCGGGAGCCGGCGACCACGGAAGAAGAAGTCGCAGGGGCTAGCGGAGCTTCGGCCCCCCGACGAGTCGGCCCGCGAAACCCCTGTCGCCGAAGTTCGACACCGACGTCGGCTGCGGGCACATCTCGATGCAGGCGTCCACGAACGATCCCCACGGCGTGCCGTCGGGGCCGATCTCGACGTCGATGAAGTCGAAGACCCGGCCGCAGCGGCCCGGCCCGCACTTGCCGCGGAACAGCGGGTCCTTCGGGTCGTTCACGGGGGCCGAGTAGAAGACCGGCCGCTTGCTCAGGACGTTGGCCGACATCGTGATATAGCCGTTCCACGTCACCGTGGCGTAGTTGACCCCGTCCTCGCGCGGCGTGCCGGGTGAGTTCTCGCTCCCCATGTACGAGATCGCGATCTTTCCGGGGCGGCCGACGTCGATCGCCGGAAGGTTCGCCTCGTTGACGCCGGGGGCCGCGACCATCATCGGCTTGCCCCACGTCTTGCCGTTGTTCTTCGAGATCGTCAGCCACAGGTTGTAGTCGGGGCCGATCCACGTGTAGTAGACGTTCCCGGCCGCGTCCACGTCGACGCTGGGATCCGCGCCGCCGGGGTGGGCCAGCCGGGACACCCGGACCTGCTCCCAGGTCACGCCCTCGTCGCGGCTGATCGCGACGTACGGTTCGTCGCAGTACTCGCGTGGCAGGAAGACGGTTCCGTCCCTCGGGCTGACGACGCCGTGCCCGTGTAGGCCGCCGCACAGCTCCTGGTCGCCGTCGTCGTCGCGCCGGACGCCCTGGAAGGCCGGGCTGCCCGTGGGCTGGAACGACAGCCCGCCGTTGATCGACTTCGAGCAAGACGACGTGGCGACGTCGTTCCAGCAATAGTAGAGGACGTTCTCGTACGCGATCGGCGAGCTGGTCGCCGGCGGACCGCCGAAGAGCGTCTGGTGGTCGTTGACCGGGCGGCCGCAGGCGAGCGGGTTCGTGATCCAGCTGGCGCCCTCGTCGTCGGTGAACGACAGCAGCGAGCAGGCCACGGTCAGGTCGATCGTGAAGAGCCTGCCCGTGTCCTTGTCCATCCAGATGTAGGGGTCGAGCGTGATCGGGTGCGTGTTCTCCGGCCCGATCTTCGGCGAGACGTTCGCCCAGGTGCCCCCGTGGTCGTCGGACCGGACTATGTCGACCTGGTTCGGGCGGCCTCCGACGGTGTCGATGTCGGCCCCCACGAAGAAGACCGAGCCGTCCTGGGAGTGGGCGACCGTCGGCTCACCGGCGTCGAGCGTCGTGTCGTACCAGCGGGCCGAGGGGACGTCGGGCGCGGAGATCCTCTTGCCGCCGGCGACATGCGCCACGCCCCGGCCGCCGGCACCCTTCAGCCCGGTCTGCTTGTCCTTCGCGACCACACCGGTCAGCAGCCCGGCGGCGAGCGACATGACGACCACGCCTGCGACGGCGATGGCGACTCTGCTCTTGATCGTCTTCGGCACGAAAAACCCCCGTCGGAAAACTGGATGTCAGGTCTGTAACACGGATTCTCCGTCGGCCGTCATGCCCCTGCGGGGTGAGCAAGCAAGAGCGGAGCGACCCGTTTGACCTGGTCGGACGACTCGGCTACCCTTGGCCGCTGCGTCCCTTCGGGGGCGCATCGCGCGTCTGCCCAACGAAGACGCGGGATCGACAGGAACGGCCCGAGTTCGGCGAGCTCCTGCAGGCCCGGTTGCCCCGGGAACCGTAGGGGTCGGGGTTCATCGCCGAACGACGAAGACGTCGGGAGGACGCCCGCCCAGAGAGCCGGGCCCCTTATCTCCACGACGCGAGGCACAAAAGGTCTGCGGCGCCGTATTCGGCGCGCGGGTCCCATAGAGGTGAGACAGCCCGGCGACAGCCGGGATCGAGACATGGCCGCCGCCGCCCGGCACGACCGGAGGGCGCCGGCCGGGAGGTAGACGAGTTGCCGACTATCCAGCAGCTGGTCCGCACGGGCCGGCAGAGCAAGCGAGAGAAGTCGAAGTCGCCGGCCCTCAAGGGGTCGCCGCAGCGCCGGGGCGTCTGCACCCGCGTCTACACGACCACGCCGAAGAAGCCGAACTCGGCCCTCCGCAAGGTCGCCCGCGTCCGTCTCACCTCCGGGATCGAAGTGACCGCCTACATCCCCGGCATCGGCCACAACCTCCAGGAGCACTCGATCGTGCTCGTCCGCGGGGGCCGCGTGAAGGACCTGCCGGGCGTCCGCTACAAGATCATCCGCGCCGCCCTCGACACCGCCGGCGTGCGCGACCGCGTCCAGTCCCGTTCGAAGTACGGCGCGAAGAAGGCGGGTGGTTCCTGATGCCCCGCAAGGGACCCGCGGCGCGGCGAGAGCTGCTGCCCGACCCCATCTACAACTCGCTGCTCGT
>JALZEG010000174.1 GCA_030862185.1 Actinomycetota bacterium | reverse complement strand
CGCGTCAGGGGGTGAAGGTGCCCCCCGTGCGCCAGTACTCGCCGCCTTCTCTCGCCATGAAGCCTTCGTCCACCAGGTAGCGGCGCAGCGCCGCCACGTCCTCGTGGTAGTCGCCCAGGATCTCGTTAACGTCGGCCTCGGTGTAGCGCCAGCCCGGCTCGAACTCCTGGCTCAGGTGGTCCAGGATCACCAGCCTCTTGCTGCGCGCCATCGGGATGCTCACCAGCCTCCCGTTGCGGATGAAGCGGCAGAGGATACGAGGCCCCCGGACGTGAGGCGCGCCAGCGCGTGCTCGACTGCCTTCGGCTCGAGATCGGTCGCGCGGACGACCGTGTCGAGCGTGCGCGCGCCGAGGACGATGGCCGCGACGACCTTCAGCCGGTCGGGCTCGGCGAGGAGCCCGAGCAGCCGGGCCGCCTCGGAGCTCACGCCCTCAAACGGAGGCGGGCTCGAGGTCCTCGGCGACGTCCTTGGACTTGGCGGGGTCGATCCGGATGCCGGGACCCATCGTCGTCGAGACCGTGATGCTCTTGAGGTAGCGGCCCTTGGCGGCGGCGGGCTTGGCGCGCACGATCTCCTCGATCACCGCCGCGTAGTTCTGGGCCAGGTCGGACTCTTCGAACGACTTCTTGCCGATGATCAGGTGGAGGTTGCCGTGGCGGTCGGTGCGGTACTCGACCTGGCCGCCCTTGATGTCCCTCACGGCGCGCGCGACGTCGTCGGTGACCGTCCCGGACTTCGGGTTGGGCATGAGGCCGCGGGGGCCGAGGACGCGTCCGAGCTTTCCGACCGTCGGCATCATGTCGGGGCTCGCGACCACCGCGTCGAAGTCGAGCCAGCCGCCCTGGATGCGCTCGGCGAGCGCGTCGTCGCCGACCTCGTCCGCGCCGGCCTCGCGCGCCTCGGTCGCCTTCTCGCCCTTGGCGAAGGCGACGACGCGCATCGTCTTTCCGGTACCCTTCGGGAGCGCGATCGCGCCGCGCACCATCTGGTCGGCCTTGCGGGGGTCGACGCCGAGCCGGATGTTCAGCTCGACGGTCTCGTCGAACTTCGACGACGGGGCCTGCTTGAGGATATTTAGCGCCTCGGTCGGCGAGTAGAGCCGGTCGCGGTCGACGAGCTTCATCGCCTCCGCGAAGCGCTTTCCCTGCTTCGGCATTGCTTCCTCCTTCGTGGTCCTCGACGGGGTTGCGGCCCGCCTCCCACTGCCTAAAGGGGACTAGGTGACGGTGATGCCCATGCTGCGGGCGGTGCCTTCGACGATCTTCATCGCCGCGTCGATGTCGTTCGCGTTGAGGTCGGGCATCTTGATCTCGGCGATCTCGCGGACCTGGTCCTTCGTTACCGAGGCGACCTTGGACCGGTTCGGCTCGGCCGAACCCTTGTCCACGCCCGCCTTCTGACGCAGGAGCACCGCGGCCGGGGGGGTCTTCGTGATGAACGTGAACGAGCGGTCCTCGTAGACGGTGATCTCGACGGGGACGACGGTTCCGGTCTGGTTCTGCGTCGCCGCGTTGTACTGCTTGCAGAACTCCATGATGTTGATCCCGGCCTGGCCGAGGGCCGGGCCGACCGGCGGAGCGGGCGTCGCCTGACCCCCCGTGATCTGGAGCTTCAGTATCTGTGCGACCTTCTTGCGGCGTGCGCCACCCATCTTCGTTTCTCCCTCGTTCGTAGCTAGAGCTTGGCGACCTGGTCGAAGCCGAGCTCGACCGGCGTCTCCCGGCCGAAGATGTTCACGAGCACCTTGAGCTTCGACTGGTCCACGTTGATCTCGGAGATCGACCCCGTGAAGTTCGCGAACGGTCCGGAGGTGACGCGCACGCTCTCCTGTTCCTCGAACTCGAGCCGGGGCTTGAGCTTCTTCTGGTCGGGCTTGACCTGGAGGATCTTGTCGACCTCGCGGTCCGACAGTGGCGTCGGCTTCGCGCCCGAGCCGACGAACCCGGTCACGCCCGGCGTGTTGCGCACGACGTACCAGGAGTCGTCCTCGAGGTACATGCGGCAGAGGAGGTAGCCGGGGAAGACCTTCTTCTGTACGACCTGCTTCTTGCCGCTCTTGATCTCCATGACGTCTTCCATCGGGATGACGACCTCGAAGACCTTGTCTTCGACGTTCATCGAGGAGATGCGCGAGAGCAGGTTGGCCTTCACCTTGTTCTCGTAGCCGGCGTAGGTGTGGATGACGTACCAGTCGCCGGGCCGCTCGTTCGGCGGGATCGAGGTCTCCTCGTAGAGCTCGGCCTCCGAGGGCCCCTCGTCTTCCGCTTGGGGCTTCGGGGCGGCTTCGGGCTTCGGGGCGGCTTCGGCTTCCGGCTCGGCTTCCGCTTCCGGCTCGGCTTCCGCTTCCGGAGCGGCTTCCGCTTCCGGCTCGGGGGCCGGCGTCACATCGGGGTCGTCGGCCGCAGAGGTCGTGCGGTCGGCGTCCTCGTCCGGGTCGGGGTCGAGCCGCGGCAGCTCCTCGTTCGGCGCCCCCGCCGTGTCGGGCTGCGGCTCGGCGGGCTCGGCGTCCTCGTCCGGCTGCGGCGCGACGAGCTCGCCCGCGTCTTCTCCCTGCGTTCGCTCCAGGTCGGTCTCGCTCACGTCAGCCCTCGATGTCGTAGAGGAACAGCACGCCCTTGGCGAACACGTAGTCCATGCCGAAGATGATGGCGGCGATCACGACGACGGCCACGAAGACGACGGTCGAGTACGCGACGACCTCCTTGCGCGTCGGCCAGGCGACCTTCTTCAGCTCGCCGATGACCTCCTTGACGAACTCGCGCGGCTTGGTGCGCGGCCTGTTCGCCTGGACCGCCGGAGTGGGACGCGGCGCGGTGGCCTTGCGGTCCTGCTCCTTCTTCATAAGACGCTTGTACTGCCTGTTCACGAGAGCCCTTTCTCGATCCCCCGGACGCGGTTCGTAAGGCTCGGTTCTCGGGGGGGACGAACGCTCAGAGTAGCACGTCGGGTTCGGGCGGGCCTAGGCGGGCTCTTCGTGCGCGGGCAGGAGGGGCGTCGAGCAGACGGGGCACACCTGAGCGTCGTCCTCGGCAACGTAGACGGTCCTTTGACAGACCGTGCAGAAGCTCTCGGTGGCCAAGTTTCCTCCAATGGGGTGGGTGAGTTGGGCGGGGACCAAGTCGAGTAAGAGGACGCGGCCGACGCCGAGCTCGTGGGACAGGGTGCTCGAAGCCGCCGTGGAAGGCCTCTGGCTCGGCCCCCGCACGGGGAAATATACGCCGCCCGTCCGGTTCGTCCTGCCCGCGTGCTCCGCAGGGTTACGTCCCGCGATCCCGAACGTATTCGGGGGCACCGATGATCCCGAATCCTTTTTCTTTCTCGGGAGGAACGATGAGGCGACTTCCGGCGGCAGCGGCGCTCGCCGCGCTCGCGACGGCCGTTATCGCGACGTCGGTCGGCGCGGCCCCCGAGCCCCGCGCGCAGACGCTCGAGTACGTCGGCGGCGGCGCGACGACCGGCCCGGAGCGAGCCGTCGTCCTCCGAGCGGGCGACAACGTCGGCGCGGTCGTCTTCCGCGGCGGTCCCGAACGGTTCGTCTCCATCGAGATCGCCGACCGGCACGGGCTACAGGTGACGGGGATCGTGAGGCAGGGGGAAGAGGCCGGGACGCACGTCTGCGGCGCGACCGAGAAGCCGATCCGCGTCAAGCCCTACGAAAAGGTGACGGTGTTCCTGATGAACGGGGCCTGCGGCGCGTCGGGGGCCTCGGTCGTGACCTCGGGAACAGTGACGGCGACCTTCACGACACGGAGGTAGCAGGGCGGGAGGGACTCGAACCCCCGACCACTGGTTTTGGAGACCAGCGCTCTACCAAACTGAGCTACCGCCCTTCGTGCACGCCCAGTCTAGAGGGTGGGCCATCGCTGCGTATGTTCGATCACGCCGCGCCGAGCGTCCCCTTTTTTTCTGGCGCCGGCCGAGGCCGCCGCCTAGGCCGTGACGAGGCCCCGGCGCCTCGAGCGCCACAACGCTGCGCCCGTCGCGCCCAGCGCGATCGCCACCCCGGCGGCGTACTCGCGCCGGTGCCGCGAGACGTGCGAGCGGACGTCGTCGAGGCGGGACAGCCTGGAGGGAATGGTGACGAGCGCGTCCACCAGGCCCGGTGGGGGCGCCGCAGTCGCCGCCGCCAGCTGCGCCGTCGCCGCGCGCAGCGACCGGTACGCCTCCAGCTCCCCCGCGCAGTCCGGGCAGCGGGACAGGTGGCGGCGCACCGCGAGGGACATCGCCGGCTCCTCAACCAGCTCGGGCAGTGCCTCTCGCACGTCTTCGCAGCGGGTCTCGCTCATCGCTCTTCTCCGGTCGGGGACAGGGTCTCTTTCAGCTTCTTGCGGGCCCGGTGCACCCGCACCTTCGCCGCCGTCTCCGTGATCTTCAGCTCGTTCGCGATCTCCTCGATCGACAGGCCGTACACGTCCCGGAGGACCACCGCGGCCCGGTAGAGGTCGGGGAGGTCGCGGATCGCCGCCTCGACGTCCTGCACCTCCCGCCGGACCTCGGCTGTCCCCTCGACCGATCCGCTCGCCGGCAGGGCCGACAACAGCTCATCCTCCGCTCCCACCTCGTAGACGCGCCTGCGTCTCCTGCTCCTGTGCTTGCTGATGGCCGCGTTGCTCGCCACCCGGTACAGCCAGGTCGTGAACTGCGCGTCTCCCCGGAAGCCCCTGAGCCCCCGCCACGCCTTGAGGTACGCGTCCTGCGTGGCCTCGGCGGCGTCGCTCGGGTCGTGGAGGATCCGAAGGCACAGCGTGTAGACCTCCCGGTGCGTCAGCTCGACGAGCTCCTTCCAGGCGGCCTCGTCACCGCGCTTGCAGCGCTCGACGAGATCGACGGGGACGAGCTCCCGGGACGGTTCGCTCCGGTCCTGTGTGGGACGCCTCACGGCTCCCGAGGTTACAGAGGTGGAGCTAGGCGTCGAACAGGCTCTCGAGCCGGGAGAGGAGCTGGGCTTTGTTGAGCTCCTCCTCGCGGCGGGCCTTCAGCTGCTCGCGCGTGCTCACGAGCAGGGTCTCGACGGCGGCGGTGAGCTCCTGGATGTCGAACGGCTTCGTGAGATACTGGTCGGCGCCGAGCTTGTAGCCGCGCACCCAGTCGTGCTCCGAGGTCTTCGCGGTGAGGATGAGGATCTTCGTGGTGTCCCGGATACCCGTGGCGCGCAGCTCCTTGAGGACCATGTAGCCGTCCATCGCCGGCATCATGATGTCGAGGACCATGATGTCGGGCGGGTCCGCCACGACCATGTCGAGCGCCTTCTGACCGTCCGGCGCCACGACCACCTTGTGGCCCTCCTCGACGAGGATGCTCGTCAGGAGGTGGCGCATCTCGGGGCTGTCGTCTACGACCAGGATCCGCGCCACGCCTAGCTCCCGTAGAGCGAGTCGAGACGGGACATGAGGCGCGCCTTGACCCTCTCGTGGTCGCGGCGCAGGTCTAGCTCTACCCGCGAGAGCGCGAGCAGCTCCTTCACGACCTGGATCAGCTCCTTGGGGTCGAACGGCTTCGTCATGTAGTGGTCCGCGCCGAGCCCGAGGGCCCGGTCCGCCTCGGCCCCGTTCGCGCTGAGGACGACGATCCTCGTAGCGCCGCGCATGCCGGACTCGTCCATCTTCTCGAGCACCGAGATCCCGTCGAGCTTGGGCATCATGAGGTCGAGCACGAGGAGGTCCGGCTGGTCGTTCGCGATCGTGTGGAGGATCTCGTCGCCGTCGCGGCCGACCGAGACCTCGTGGCCCTCGTCGATGAAGTGGTACGAGAG